>CAXIBZ010000205.1:0-3523 GCA_964022105.1 uncultured Methylophilaceae bacterium | reverse complement strand
CATGCTACGTAAATTGAAAAAGAGTTTACGTTGTGCTTTTGTTGTTGCTGTTTTAACAAGGCGCCAGTTGCGAATCACATACTCATGTATTTCTGCTTTAATCCAATGGATAGCAAATGAAACGAGGCGCACACCACGTTCTGGATCAAAGCGTTTGACAGCTTTCATCAGACCTATGTTGCCTTCTTGAATTAAATCTAATTGAGGTAAACCATAACCAATGTAGCCACGTGCGATTTTTGCGACAAGGCGTAAGTGCGAAACAATCAATTTTTGCGCCGCTTCTAAATCGTTGTGATTTTTCAGGCGCATCGCATAGTCGTACTCTTCCTCAGCGCTAAGCATAGGGAAAGCTTTGATGGTACGCATATATTGATCATAGCTATCAATTGACGAAATCGATGGTAATGTTAAAGCAGTTATAGTCCTTCTCCTTTTAAAATTACAATGCTATTTTAGCACTCTTGTTATGAGAGTGCTAGTTTTGAAGAAAGTTGCAAAAAACGTTTAATTAATCGATTTAAAAAGAGACTTTGAGACAGCGAGATAAGCAGATAACAGGCCAATTATCATTGCAATTAAGCAGGTCGTCAAAAAGACATTAAAATCAGGTAGATGTAAGCTAAACTTTGTTTGATATTCACTGGCAAGCGCACTAATTGACTGGTTAAACAATAATATAACACCACTCGATATCAATAATGCAAATAAACCACCTATCATGCCGTATGCTGCGCCAGCATATAAAAATGGTCTGCGGATAAAGCTTTTGGTCGCACCGATTAATTGACTAACTTCAATTTCTTCCTGCTGGGTTAATATTTGCATACGAATTGTGTTACCAATCACGGCAAATACGGCAAAGCCAAGTAAGATGACCAACACAAACATGGCTTTTTTTCCAATTGTTAACAAGTAGTTTAATCGTTTAAGCCAGGCGTTATCAATTTGTACTTCAGCAACACCATCAATAGTACGCAATTGCTCAGTAAGAGCTGATATGGACTGAGAATCAAGTGTTGATAATTGAATGAAAAAGGCATCTGGTAAAGGGTTATGATCCAGACCAGCTAAAATATTTTGATTGGCTGTTGTTTGCGCTAATTGTTCTAATGCTTTTTCTTTTGGGACGAAAGTAAAGCTTTCAATTGTTGTGTGACTAGCTAGAATATTGTGTATGCTGTCACGCACGGTGTTATCAATATTTGGCTCAAGAAAGATATTAATATTTGATTCGCTTTTTAGGGTAGTTGTTACGCCGCTGAAACTATCTAATATAAGATAAACAATGACAGGTAATGCTAAACTAACTGCTATCGCAAGTGAAATGAATGCCGTGCTGAGTAGGTTATGCCGAAACCGAGAAAGCACTAATCTTAATGCCTGACTTTGCTGTATCAGCCAAGCGCTCATGCTGAGGCCTCTGGTTGAGTTAGTCTGCCATGGTCTAGATGAAATATTTTGTGTTGTTTACGCGCAGCACCCAAAGCATCATGTGTTGCAATGATGACTGTTGCCCCCACTTGTTGGAAAGCGTTAAATAAGTCCAAGATATCATCTGCATAGTTTTTATCAAGGTTGCCAGTTGGTTCATCGGCAATGAGAATAGCAGGCCTTGAGACGACAGCTCGCGCAATTGCTAGGCGCTGTTGCTCGCCACCTGACAGTGTAATTGGCATGGCTTTTTCCTTGTTTAGCAAACCAACTTTATCAAGCGCAGCACGAATACGTTTGCCAGCATCTTCGCCTGTAATGCCATTAATTGATAATGGTAATGCAACATTGTGATAACAGTTACGGTCGTACAGTAATTTGTGATCTTGAAAGACAAGGCCGAATTTACGTCGTATATACGGTAGTGCTGAGGGGCGGAGTTTGCTAACGTTTTGATTGTTAATCAGTACCGTGCCGCTTGTTGGTCGCTCAATGGCAGCAATCATTTTTAACAGTGTACTTTTACCTGCGCCAGAGTGACCTGTGACATAAACCATTTCACCTTGCTCAATCGTAAGGCTTGCATTACTGAGCGCTTCTTGGCTACTAGGGTAACGTTTTGTCACATTGTCTAAAACAATCATAGGGTGTTAGCGCTTCTTCTTTTAACTAAGTTGATATGATAGTTTAACTGTCAAACAGTGCATTGACAAAATCATTTGCTTTGAAAGGGCGGAAGTCATCAATGGCTTCCCCCACACCAATAAATCGAATAGGAATTGGACGCTCTTCAGCAATCGCTGCGATGACGCCACCTTTAGCACTGCCATCCAATTTGCTTAAGATTAAACCAGTGACGGATAAAGCGTCATCAAACGCTTTTACCTGGCTGACTGCATTCTGGCCAGTGTTTGCATCCAGTACTAACATTACTTCATGTGGTGCGCCTGTAAGTGCTTTATTAATCACTCGTTTAACTTTTGCAATTTCATCCATCAAGTGCATTTGTGTCGGCAGTCGACCAGCTGTGTCAGCAATGACAATGTCGATTTTCTTAGCGATTGCAGAATTAACTGCATCAAAAATAACGGCTGCTGCATCAGCACCTTCCGAAGTAACAACATGCACATTGTTACGCTCACCCCATACTTGCAACTGCTCTCTCGCAGCTGCTCTAAAAGTATCACCAGCTGCAATCAAGACCGATTTTCCTTGTGCTTGAAAGAGCTTGGCTAATTTACCAATAGAGGTCGTTTTCCCTGCGCCATTGACACCTGCTAGCATGATGACAAAAGGTTGGTGATTGTTAATTTCTAAGGCTACTTCGAGCGGACTTAATATAGACAAGAGCTCAGCTTTTAATGCTTCTTTAAGTGCAGATGTATCTTCTAAACGTTCTTTCTTAACGCGTGTTTTCAGTGCGTCAAGTAGTTTTTGGGTTGCTCTCACACCTATATCAGAGGTGAGTAGAATCGTCTCTAACTCTTCATAGGTGTCTTCATCAATTTTGCCGCCACTAAAGAGCCCACTTAATTGGCCACCTAGTTGCTGCCGTGTCTTACTCAGTCCTCTTTTTAGGCGCTCAGCCAGACTTAATTTGTCACCTTCAACAACAGGTAGGTTGGCTAAAGCTTTTTGCTCCTCAATCTCAGTTGTTTGAGGCTCCTTTTTCGGCTTTTGTTCTGTTTCAGGTGTTTTGTTTTTTTTGAAAAAATCAAACATAAATGCTATTTTCTAGTGTTTTGCTTATCTGTAAGCCAAATTCACAGGCTTAATAATCATGCGGATACTACGATTATAGGTTATTTGTATCAAAATTAGTGTAAATTAGATGTATTGAAAGCGTTTAGCAGCCCATCTGGCAGTGAACTTGCCATTAGTGTTGTTGGTCAGACAGCAGTATTTAAATTTTTAGTCTTAGACTGAAAACGCTTAAATCCCCTTTAAGAAGTTTGGAGAAAAATAAATTGCTAATTAGAACATTATGTTTATTGTTATTGGCCGTGGCAAACACTGCATTTGCTGAGGAGCCAGTGCAAGAGTTTAAGTTGGACAATGGTCTGACGTTAATTGTCAAAGAGGACCATCG
>CAXIBZ010000204.1:0-3528 GCA_964022105.1 uncultured Methylophilaceae bacterium | reverse complement strand
CGCGTTACACCTCATATCCAACAGCGGATAGGTTTGTAGAAGCCTTTGGCGAACAAGAATACCGACAAGCGCTAAAGATGAGAGAAATTGGGAGGGCATCTCTTCCATTATCAGTCTATATTCATATTCCATTTTGTGAATCACTTTGTTTTTTTTGCGCATGCAATAAAATAGTAACGAAAC
This sequence comes from uncultured Methylophilaceae bacterium, assembly GCA_964022105.1. Lineage (GTDB taxonomy): Bacteria > Pseudomonadota > Gammaproteobacteria > Burkholderiales > Methylophilaceae. The sequence goes on along the minus strand of CAXIBZ010000204.1, from coordinate 3,345 downwards.
ACCACGAACGTAGTGCAAGCTATCTTACCTATCTAAGCCGTGAAATTGACTTGCAGATAGAGCAATTAGGCAAAAGGCCTCATATTACACAGTTACACCTTGGTGGTGGTTCGCCTACCTTCTTTAGCGATGCTGAGCTAACTCAATTGATGAGTGGGATTAGAAGTAAATTTTTAATGTCACCCGTTGGTGAGTATTCGATTGAGATTGATCCAAGAACAGTCGATAAAAAAAGATTAGAAAATTTAAAAGCGTTAGGGTTTAACCGATTAAGTTTTGGCGTACAAGATTTTGACAAAGATGTTCAAAAAGCGGTCCACAGGATACAACCGTATTATGAAGCAGAGCAACTGGTTAACGCATCTCGTCAATTGAGGTTCGAGTCTATTAACATGGATTTGATTTATGGCTTGCCAAAGCAGACGATGGCATCTTTTTCACATACCTTGGATCAAGTGCTAACATTGCGGCCAGATAGAATTGCACTCTACGCATATGCGCACCTCCCAGAAAGATTTAAACCGCAACGTCGAATCAGTACAGAAGATTTACCATCCGCAGCAAATAAAATTAATATGCTTGCAACAGCGATTTCCAAGCTAATAGAGGCTGGTTATGTCTACATTGGCATGGATCATTTTGCGTTAGCGGAAGACGACTTGGCCGTGGCAAAGAGGCAAGGGCGATTGCATCGAAACTTCCAGGGTTACAGCACGCAGCCTGAATGCGATTTGATTGGACTGGGTGTTTCATCTATTGGTCGTGTTGGCGCCACTTACAGTCAAAATGCAAAAACGATGGACGAGTACTGCGATGCTATCGATCAAGGACACCTACCGATTGTACGTGGATTAGGATTAACGAGTGATGATTTAATTAGGCGTACCGTTATTATGTCAATTATGTGTCAAGGTGAAGTGCAATACGAATCCATAGAACTTGCTTACATGATTGATTTTAATTCCTATTTTTCACATGAATTAGAAGTAATTAAGCCGTTACAAAATGCTGGTATGGTCACAATTGACGAGGTAGGCATTGAGGTAACACAAATGGGCTGGTTTTTTGTAAGAGCAATTGCAATGGTGTTTGATAAATACTTACAAGCTGATAAGACACGTGCGCGTTTTTCGAAAATAATTTAAAATCTCCTGATGGAGACACCGCTAGTAGCAACAACATTTTTTATGGGCCTAGCTGGTGGTCCGCACTGTATTGCAATGTGCGGTGCAGCGTGCGGTGGTATCCAAAAAAGCGCTACTGGTATCCATATCTGGAAATTTCACACTGGGCGATTAATAGGTTATGCCTCATTAGGTGCTTTAGCCGCCGCTTCGGTCAATACACTTGCTTGGGTTTCTGAGCAAACGTTAGCGCTACATCCGCTTTGGACATTTTTTCATGTGTTGGTTTTTGTCTGGGGGTTACTGCTCTTGTTTTTCGCACGCCAACCCGCATGGGCAGAGCAGCTTGGTCGGCGAGTTTGGGCACATGTTAAAAAAGTGTCTATGTTGTCAGGAGGTGGTGTCTTAACAGGTATATTATGGGCATTAATGCCCTGTGGCTTACTCTATTCCGCGTTGCTGATTGCCTCTTTAAATGCCAATGCGCTAAATGGCGCACTGAGTATGGCAACTTTTGCAATTGGGACAAGCGTATCACTAATTATTGGCCCTTGGTTTTGGTTTAAATTAAAAAGCGGATTTAAATGGTTGGTTGATGCTACCAGTATGCGCTTAGCAGGTTTGTTTTTAGTTGTTATCGCTGGTTGGGCTATCTGGATGGATGTCATGCATCAAACAAAAGTTTGGTGTAATTAAGGCAAAAAAAATCTCTACCGCGAACGGTAGAGATAGGGAGGGACCAGCAATCGTTAATTGTTTCTTAGAATTTTTTACCAACACCAAAGCCGATGACCCATGTGTTGATGTCTAAGTCGTCAATTTTTGTCCAAACGCCACCTGTTGCTGCGCCTTTAAGTTCTACGTCTGTATCGATAGTGACATATTTAGCATCAAAGTTTACCAGCCAGCCATCTTTCAAGTTGATATCAACCCCAGCTTGTAAAGCCCAGCCCCAGCTGTCAGAGTCAACTTTGATTTTGTGCCCTGCTAATGGACCTTTGTTCACAGATAGCTTTTTGTCCATGAATAATGTGTAGTTAATACCCGCACCTACGTATGGATCAATCATTTGATCAGGATTAAAGTGCCATTGTGCGGTTAATGTTGGTGGTAGTAGATTAACACTGCCTAAGTCTTGATCGCCGACTGTTGTCAGTTGGTCATCATTAATACGAACATTATGTCGGGTACCTGTTGCTAGAATCAACTCGGCAGCGATATTTTTTGTAAAGTAGTATGAAATATCTAGTTCAGGGATGACTTTGTCGCTGACTTTTAATTCAGCATCAGGAGACATCACATTGGCAACGTTTCTATTGAGTGTTTTACCTAAGTCACTGTCTTCATTTGGGCTTACATTAACTGCACGGATGCGTACCACCCAGTCACCTGCCTCAGCATGTGCAAACATCGGCGCTACTAAGGCAGCAGCCATTGCAGCTGCAAATATTGTTTTTTTCATACCATTCTCCATTTCGTTATCAATTTTTAATTTCGATAGGAGAATGATACGAGCTACTAAGACTAACGACTTTGATGTAAATCAACCAAAGTATGATTCATACAAAAGCGTGGTTTTTTTACAAAATTGGATTAACCAAACTCTTGCTCTGTGATAGAGAATGGACTGGTGGGGGTATGCAATTTCTTAGCCTGCTTAATTTCTTTTTCATAAAATGTTTTAAAAATATCAATCAACACTCGCTCGTAATTTAGTTCACTAGACAAAGGCTTCCAATTCATATTGTCTAGGTTATAGTCAGAAAACAGCTTGTATTTATGAGTAAGATCAGTATTGCTAATTTTATAATTACTGGCTGTTACCGTAGCGCCGTATCGGTTTGCCCAGATAAAAAACGCTAAATCAATCGTGCTAATGCCTGGCTTAATGGTTAGGTTGTTTTCTTCAATGCCTAATCTTATACAGTGATCAATATAGTTAATTAAATCGTTAATCCTGACATCGAGAATATCATTTAAATCATGATTGACGAGTAGTTTGTTGGATTCTGAGTTAGCAATAAAAAGGCATTGGTAATTAATCGGTTTCAGCTTGTTAAACAGGACATGGGTTGCATAAAGCACCAGTAAACGCTCTCTAGATAATGCATCATAGTGCATTGATTTCCTCACAAGCTCTAGCCAAAAATTGACACCCTTAATGCCGAGATAGGTAATCAATGTTTCTTTTGATGGAATCAGTTTGTAAAATGTACCTCTA
>CAXIBZ010000203.1:0-3536 GCA_964022105.1 uncultured Methylophilaceae bacterium | reverse complement strand
TAATTAGATTCATAGCCGGCTTTATGTAAGAGTTCAGTGACCACTGCTTCATGCACATCGGATGATTGACGAATGTCGACAGTCGATAAATGAAACCCAAATGTTTCAATGGCTTTTGCTAGTTTACCTATCCTCGGGTACACCAGATTCTCACCTTTATTGAGCATCAACGAGTGAATCAAAATGGTAATTTCTGCTAGGAACTCTTCTGCTGTCTGATAGGGCTTTGCATCGATTGCATCTTGGTCATTTGTCATTACAGGTAAGACTGGTTTTGCCGTGACTACTAGGCGATCATGAATACTATTTAATGCCATGCGATACGCTTCATCAATGCGATGGGATGATTGATCGCGAGAACGTTTTGCAAGGGCTTGTACTTCTGGCGTTACATTAATAAGTCGAGTAGAAATAGCAAATTCTCGACGTAGTGACTCGACTTCACTTAGATAGAATTTGAAAGCTGCGGCTGACTGCAGGTGCATTGCCTGCGATAAGGTCTCACCATTGACAAATGGATTGCCATCGCGGTCGCCACCAATCCAGCTGCCCATATTAAGGAAGCTAGGGAGCTGATATAAACCATAAAAGTCATCACTAAAAATTCGGTTTATATCACGTTCCAAGTCTTGCAGTATTTCTGGGATAGCGTGCAAAAAGGTTGTTTCATAATAACTAATGGCATTTTCAATTTCATTGATGACGGAAATCTTAGAGAGTCTTACAACACGCGTCTGCCACAATGCGCAAATGGTGCCTTCTATTAAAAGACGATTACGTTCAATTTCTTTTTTTGAAATCAGCGTATCCCTTTCTGCTAAATGGCTTGCTAATGCATCTTGCAGCTCTAAAATGCTTTTACGCTGAACCTCAGTCGGGTGTGCCGTCAGCACAGGGGAAATAAGCGCCTCATTAAAAAAGTTGGCTATGGTTTCATAGCTGATGTCTGGGCGGTTAAACTTATTAACTGTATGTGCCAACATACCGTTGCCTAAATTATCTTCGTTTATTCGCGTGCGCTGATGTGCATACAAGTCCTCGGCAATATTCACCAGATGTTTAAAGTGGCTAAATGCACGAATGATGGGCACCGCTTGTTCTGGCGTTAAGCTTTTAAGTGAATTTTCAAGCGCGTCTGCTGCATGCTGATCATTTTCGCGGCGGAACTTGATGGCTGTTTTTCGAATATATTCAATTTTATCAAAGGTATCCTGTCCTTCTTTGCTGGCTATGGCCTGACCTAATACCCTGCCGAGGTAACGAATGTTTTCTTTAAGGTCTGTTGATAATGAGTGTTCGGTTTCAGCCATGATATTGATCATTATTGATTTAATGCTAATCAATAAGCAACAAATGCACCACTTTAAAAAATTTATTAATACAATGACTTATGCTGCCTTACCAGTGCCTTTGCACAAAAAGCTTGCACTACATCATTAAGATGCACACTAATAGCGCTTTTCTGTTTAACAGTTATTATCAAACGTGCAGCGGATGGGCTTTTGTTACCAGCAAGTCGTTATAATGCTAAAATGGACGTTTTGAAATTTAACCAACATTCTATTTAATCTTTAGAGTATTCCCCATGACAAAACAGGCAAATCCAGACGCCCCAGTAGCAGACGAACCCCATCTGAATGAGAACCATGTAATAGCAGAGCGGCGTGAAAAATTAAAGAACTTGCGCCAGCAAGCAAAGGTACATCAAACTGCAACATTTCCAAATGACTTCACGCCAGAAAACAAGGCAGCTGATTTGCATGCTGCGTATGATGTTTTTGATAAAGAAACATTAGATCCACAAGAAAATCCAGCTAGCGTTGCTGGCCGGATGATGCTAAAGCGCGTAATGGGCAAAGCAAGCTTTGCAACGATACAAGATGCAACTGGAAAAATTCAATTATTCATCAACAAGGAAAACCTAGCAGATGAAAATAGTGAGGCTATCTATGAAGCCTTTAAACATTGGGATTTAGGCGATATTGTTGGTGCAAAAGGTGTTTTGTTTAAAACAAAAACGGGAGAGCTCTCAATTAAAGTCCAAACCTTGCGCTTGCTAACAAAATCTTTACGCCCGTTACCAGAAAAATTTCATGGTTTGCAAGATCAAGAGATTAAATACCGCCAACGCTATGTTGATCTCATTACTTCAGAAGAAACACGTGAGACCTTTAGAATACGATCTAAAGTGATGTCAGCAGTCAGAAGTTTTATGACTGATAACGCATTTCTAGAAGTTGAAACGCCTATGTTGCATCCAATTCCAGGTGGCGCTTCTGCAAAGCCGTTTGTCACGCATCATAATGCCCTAGATATGCAAATGTTTTTGCGTATTGCACCAGAACTGTATTTAAAACGCTTAATCGTAGGCGGCTTTGACAGGGTGTTTGAAATTAACCGCAGCTTCCGTAATGAAGGCTTAAGTGTTCGCCATAACCCAGAGTTTACGATGATGGAGTTTTATGCAGCTTATACCAACTATGAGTGGCTAATGGATTATACAGAGCAATGTATACGTGCTGCAGTGGTCGCTGCGCGAGGTGCTGCTGTGATTAGCTATAACGGAAAAGAAGTTGATTTGAGTACACCATTCGAGCGCTTAACCATTGTAGAAGCTATCCAAAAATATGCGCCGCAATACACACTAGAGCAATTGAATGATGAAGCCTTTTTGCGTGCAGAATTATTTAAGTTAGGCGCTAAACCCTTTGATCATGCAGGTCTTGGCTCATTGCAACTTTCGCTGTTTGAAGAGACAGCAGAAAGTCAGCTATGGCAGCCAACCTATATTATTGATTACCCTGTAGAAGTTTCGCCACTAGCACGTGCTTCTGATAAAAATCCAGAGATTACGGAGCGCTTTGAGCTATTTATCACGGGCCGTGAGATGGCAAATGGTTTTAGTGAGCTTAATGATGCTGAAGATCAAGCTAATCGATTCCATGCCCAAATGAAAGCGAAGGAAGCTGGTGATGATGAAGCCATGTATTATGACGCAGACTTTATTCGTGCGCTTGAATATGGTATGCCACCAACAGGCGGCTGTGGTATTGGGCTGGATCGTTTAGTCATGTTGATTACAGATAGCCCTAGTATTCGTGATGTGATTTTGTTTCCCCATATGCGCGCAGAAGCTTAATTCTTTAGCATAGCCAATCGCTAGTGTTACCAAGTGCCAGTTAACAAGGTTAACTGGCATTTTTCTTTGTTGTAAATTTCGCATCAGCTTTAGCCAATTGTCTGTTTGTCATCAAATTGTCATATTGAAGTATCAAAATTCCTCTCGTTGAAAAACATTGTATTAATTATTTAACCAATAGGGGATTTTATTGTGAATATTCAATTACGTCGTGCAGTGATGACAGCACTTGCTGGGACTGCATTATGTGGCTTTGGCTCAAATGCCATGGCTGACTCTACTTTCGATTTGATTCAAGCGCTTGTAGAAAAAGGAGTACTAACAGAAGAAGAAGCACTACCGTTACTAAAAAGCCGCGCCAATGACGAAAGAATGGCTGAGAAAAAAGCAAAAAGTA
>CAXIBZ010000202.1:0-3584 GCA_964022105.1 uncultured Methylophilaceae bacterium | reverse complement strand
CCAAGCACTAGGGGCAAGAGCTGAGCGGCAAATTAAAATGGTCGATGGTGCAATTGTTAGCGACATCAATAAAGACAGATGATGAAGTTATTCGATGCATTATCGTTTTCCTATCAAGCGATTATTAGCACGCCAGTGCGTGCCTTTTTGTTGATTTTTGCAATGTCTATTGGCGTTGCTGCAGTTGTCTTGCTAACGGCGCTAGGAGTAGGGGCTAGACGTACTGATGTGGATGAGTTTTCTTCAATCGGTACGAATCTAGTGATCGTTTTTCCAGTACGCTCTGAAACAGGAGGTTTTAATCCCGCTAATTTAATAACAAGCACTCCTCGAGATTTAACAATAGAAGATGCTGGCGCACTCTTAAGAATACCCGGTGTGAAAAGAATTTCACCTATTCTGGTTGGCACAACTGAAGTAAATGCTGTTGGGAAGCTAAGAGAGGCAATGCTAGTTGGAACCAACGATGACTTTTTTAAAGTGAGGCATTTGAGTCTCTCTCTTGGACGACCAATGTCAAAATCTGACTTGAACCGGGCGAATGCAGAGATTGTATTGGGCGCTGGAATACGCAATGATATTTTTGGCAAACAAAATCCCTTAGGTAAAACAGTGCGTGTAGGAGATAGAAAACTACGTGTTATCGGTGTGCTAGAGGAAGGAGGGCGTGGCATGGGGATGACAACCGATGATTTGGTTATCCTGCCTGTGGCTACAGCGCAAGCAATGTTAAATACCAATACTCTATTTCGTGTGCTGGTTGAGTCTAAAAGCAGAGAAGAAGTTCATAAAGTAAAAGATCGCGTACTGCAAGCAATTGCATTTCGCCATGAGGGTGAAGAGGATGTAACTGTTATTACACAGGATGCAGTCTTACAAACCTTTGATAAAATTTTAGGTGTTCTGACTTTAGGTGTAGCTGGTATTGCTGCTATAAGTCTTGCAGTTGCTGGTATTTTAATCATGAATGTCATGCTGGTTTCAGTTACACAACGTACATCTGAAGTTGGCTTACTCAAGGCGCTTGGCGCAACGGCTTCAGCTGTAAAAAACTTGTTTTTGATTGAGGCCTTGTTGTTATCGTTAACAGGTGCACTAGTGGGCGTTGGTTTAGGTTACTTAGGGGCAATGCTATTGCGTCATTTGTATCCGACATTTCCAGCTTACCCGCCGACATGGGCTGTATTAGCAGGACTGTCTACTGCTCTTGCTTCCGGTTTGATATTTGGCGTAATGCCAGCGCGTAAGGCAGCCAAGCTGGATGCCATTGAAGCTTTGGCAAAAAGGTAGTGATGTTACTAGCCGACTCTTTTCGTTTTGCATTGCAAGCCATTTTTTCTCATCGTCTGCGTAGTTTTTTGACACTACTAGGAATCGCAGTGGGTATTGCCGCTGTTATTCTGCTCACTTCGATTGGTGAGGGTGTTCATCAGTTTGTGCTTAAGGAGTTTACGCAATTTGGCACTAATGTTATCAGTGTCGCCCCAGGGAAAACTAAAACTGGTGGCACACCAACCTCTGGCATTCCTACGACTTCACGCTTGCTTACGATGGAAGATGCAGCAGCACTAAAAAAGCTACCTCAAGTGATTGGTTCCTCGCCAACCGTGTGGGGTAACTCCGAGGTAGAAGGCAATGGAAGGGTTCGACGTTCGACTATTTATGGAGTAGATGCAGATTTTTTGACAGTTTTAAGCTCAAGAGTGGCTATGGGCCATTTCTTATCATCTACAGCAGGTAGTGCTTCTCGTGCGCAAGTTGTGTTAGGCAGTAAGTTGCACAAAGAGTTATTTGGGCTCTCTAGTCCATTAGGCGCACGCGTCCGTATTGGTGGCTTGCATTTTCGTGTGATTGGTGTGCTAGCTTCTAAAGGGCAGTTTTTAGGAATTGATTTAGACGATACAGCTTTTATTCCAGCAGAACGGGCTTTGGAGCTGTATAACCGAGAAGGCTTAATGGAAATCCATGTTATTTATACTGAAAATGCATCTTCTGCAAAGGTGGCCGCAGGTATTAAAGAACGACTAACATTAAGGCATGGACGGGAGGATTTCACAGTGACAACGCAAGAGGATATGCTGGAAACTTTATCTAATATTTTAAATATTTTAACAGCAGCAGTCGGTGCACTCGGCGCAATATCCTTATTAGTAGGAGCGGTTGGTATTGTAACGATTATGACAATTTCGGTGACAGAGCGGACTAATGAAATCGGTTTACTTATGGCTCTTGGCGCCAAACCGCATACGGTTTTGGGTTTATTCATGGGTGAGTCCATATTACTATCATTATTGGGTGGTTTACTAGGTCTAAGCTTCGGCATCGGAACCGCGCAACTGTTACGATTCACATTACCAACATTTCCTGTACATACACCTTGGACTTATGTAATTGGGGCTGTATTAATCTCAGCACTAATTGGACTTTTCGCTGGGGTGGCGCCAGCAGTTAGTGCTGCTCGCATGAGTCCAGTGGATGCACTTCGTGCAGAGTGATGGCTAAGTGCTGACGCGTATTTCTAGCACTTTTTATTTCAGATAAGCTTCTTCTACATCATCAGTTCTATCATGATTGAAATTAGAACTGAACAATAAGAAATTTTAGGAGATAGCCAAAATGACAGACACACTGTATCCAATCAATTGCCTTGTTGCAGCGACAGATTTTTCCACAATAGGAGATGCAGCTGTAATGCGTGCTGCGCTAATCGCACAACATGCTGATAAGACACTACATTTGCTGCATGTCGTACACCCTTTAGATATATACCCTGAGCTTATGTTGACTTTAGACACGCATGTTAAAGATTATGAGCGCTTAAAGCAGGCCAATGGAATTGAAAGCCTTGATAAGCTGGCCTCGAAAATAAGAAAAGAGTTTAGTATTAAAGTTGTAACAGCATCTCGGATTGGACGATCACACGTGCAGATAGCAGAGTATGCAAAATCAGAATCTGCAGATTTACTAGTAGTTGGTTATGGAGGTGAAACAAACATCATAGATACTGTGATGGGGTCAACAGCATTTAGGCTCTTGGGCGCGGTGACTTGTCCAGTATTGATTGTTAAAAATGCCAAAGCAGCGCCCTATAAAAAGGTAATCGCGTCAGTAGATTTGTCATCATTGTCTGCTAATGTCATTGCTTCTGCTTGTTCTGTCGCACCAGCTGCAGATGTTGAAGTGTTACATGTGTATGATCTTAAACAAGAAACTTTAAGTCGAGAAGTCGGTACAAGTGATGTTGACATTAAAAAATACCGAGATGCTTCCATGGAGCATATTGATAAAGAGTTAGTGAAGCTACAATCAAAACAGGGAAGTAAACGTGTTTCGAATATAGTAGTTAATGGTTACTTACCAGAAGGTATTTGTTCAAGAGTTGAAACGCTAGGTGCTGATTTAATTGTTTTGGGTAAACATAATAAATCAAGCCTGCAAGAGTTTGTCTTGGGTACTGTGAGTAAGACTGTGGCAAATATGGTTGATTGTGATGTGCTTTTAACTTAATTAAGCGAGAAGTTTAAGGATGGTTCAATATGGGTAGTTATACAGGAAAGCTTACTCAACAAGAGATAGATCATTTG
>CAXIBZ010000201.1:0-3589 GCA_964022105.1 uncultured Methylophilaceae bacterium | reverse complement strand
AGAGCAGCAAGGCATGAGCATGGGCGATAAAGAACGTTTGCTTGGCTACCTTGAGGGCGGCGGTAAAATTATCTTGATAGAACCTGAATACAAGCTGACGCCAGCATCCAAAATGCCAGGTTTAGATGGGCAAAAAATGTCGAAATCTTACAACAATACGATTTCATTGCGTGAGTCGCCTGAAGATGTGACGAAAAAAATCAAAACCATGCCTACTGATCCTGCGCGCGTCAGAAGAACTGACCCAGGTGATCCTGCTAAATGTCCAGTTTGGCAATTGCATGAGATTTATTCTGATCAAAATATTCAAGATTGGGTGCAGTTGGGTTGTAAGCAAGGCTCTATTGGCTGCATTGAATGTAAACAACCGGTGATTGATGGGGTACTTAAAGAGTTAAAGCCCATACAAGAGCGCGCCGCACAATATGCAGAAGATCCAACGCTAGTCAAAAATATTGTGTCAGATGGCTGTGAGAAAGCGCGTAAAATCGCCCGTGAGACAATGCGTGATGTGCGTGATGTCATGGGTCTGGATTACGGGTAGTTAATTCCAATAATAGGTTTTTAAGAGCAATATCTTTATTTGAAGGCGAATTGAAAATATCAGCATATTTGGTGTTTTATATTTTTATAAAATACTATATGATGTGGTTTGTTGCAAAAAATAATAGATAAAGGTTTCTTTTGCTCATCACCACATCAGACATTAAAATCAATGGCGAAGCACTGTATGAGTTGCCAAAAGATTTATATATTCCACCTGATGCATTAGAGGTCTACTTGGAGTCCTTTGAGGGGCCACTAGACTTATTGCTTTACCTCATCCGCAAGAACAATCTAGATATTCTTAATATTCCGATGGCAGACCTGACGGCGCAATATATGCTGTATGTAGAGAAGATGAAAGCGATTAAGCTGGAGTTAGCAGCAGATTATTTGCTCATGTCTGCCATGTTGATAGAGATTAAGTCTCGCATGTTATTACCAAAACCTGCGGAAATTGAAGAAGAGGATGATCCGCGTGCTGAGCTGGTGAGACGTTTGATGGAGTATGAAGCGATTAAGCTTGCTGCGAAAAATTTGGATGAAATGCCAAAAGTCGGCGAGGAGTTGCAAGTTGCACATGCTTACTACCATCATATTGCTGAAATCAAGCCACCAGAAGTGAGTATGGATGAATTGGTTGAAGCATGGAAAAACGTGCTCAAGCGAGCCAAACTTAATTCACATCATAAATTAGGCCGTGCTGAGCTTTCTGTGCGGGAGCATATGAGCATGGTGTTAAGGCGGTTACAAACTGAAGGTATGTGTGAGTTTTCTGCGCTATTTGATTTAAAAATAGATGGTTTGCCAAAGTTAGTGGTCAATTTTTTAGCGATATTGGAGCTTGCTAAAGAAGGCTTGGTAAAAATCACCCAGCAAGCAGCGTTTTCAACTATTTATTTGCAAGCGAGCAGCGCAGAATGAGAGAGCCTGAAAATATTACAGAAATGAAACAAATATTGGAAGCAGCACTACTGACTGCTGGGCAAGCATTGAGTTTAGACGATATGCTGAAATTGTTTGCAGGCCGTATGGAACGCACCACACTTAGAATGTTGCTTGATGAGCTCAAGCAAGAATGGGAAGAAAAAACCTTAGAGTTGGTTCAAGTGGCTACTGGTTATCGGTTTCAAGCGAAAGCAGAATACAGTGCATTTATTGCAAGGATGAACCCAGAACGAGAGCCAAAATACTCTCGTGCTGTGATGGAAACACTAGCGATTATTGCTTACCGTCAGCCAGTCACGAGAGGTGATATTGAGCAAATTCGTGGTGTGACGGTGAATCCAAATGTCATGCGGCAGCTGATAGAGCGTGATTGGATTGATGTGGTTGGCCAACGCGAAGTGCCAGGCAGACCTTCACTGTATGCAACTACAAAACACTTTTTAGATGATTTGAATTTAAGGTCACTAGCAGAGTTGCCGCCTATAGAAGATTTTACCCAAAGTGAAATTCCATTAGATAGCTAAGCTATTTGCTGTAAAATCACAAACTTATCGATTTTAAGCAGGTTTCATGGCACGCCCTTTTAAAAAACCAAAAGACTCACAGAGTCGCACAACAAGCACGCCTCATACAAAGGCGGACCCAGTCGAAAATGCAGATGGCATACAAACGCCAACTCAGCGGCTTCATAAACTGCTTGCTTTAGCTGGGCTAGGGTCGCGACGCGTAATGGAAAAGCTCAGTGAAGCAGGGCGGGTAACAGTGAACGGACAAATAGCCCAAGTCGGTGCTGCTGTTACTTCTGAGGATGTTGTGCGTGTCGATAGCCGTCCAGTACGCTTGCCATTTAACCCTGAGCTACCACAAGTATTAATCTACCATAAGCCAGATGATGAAATCGTCAGCGCAGATGATCCAGAAGGGCGAGCCAGCGTATTTGATAAACTACCTCGTATCAAAGGTGCTAAATGGATTGCGATTGGTCGTTTAGATATCAACACATCTGGCTTGTTAATCTTTACTACTTCTGGAGAGTTGGCGAATCGCTTTATGCATCCGCGCTATGAAGTTGAACGTGAATATGCTGTGCGCGTGTTTGGAGAACTGACCGAAGAGCAAATGCAAATGCTGACACAGGGGATAGAGTTGGAGGATGGTCCAGCAGCATTTGATTCGATTGTTGCACAAGGTGGTGAGGGCGCTAATCATTGGTATCAGGTCACGTTAAAAGAAGGTCGTAACCGTGAGGTAAGACGTTTATTTGAAGCGTTTCAGTTGCCTGTGAGCAGATTAATGCGCGTGCGGTTTGGTCCTGTGAGCTTACCGTCTCGCGTCAAGCGTGGCACGATGCTGAAGCTTGAGCCGAAGCAAGTTGTTGAACTGATGGAATGGGCAGGATTGGATGTGCCGCAAACACCGCATAAACAATTAAGTAAGCACGAGAAAGATAAAGCAACAGCTGTATTTACGCCCAAAGTACGTAAGCGTAGAGGCAGCGTATTGGCGCATCCACCAAAAGAAAAAGAGTCAGATGGAAAAGTGGTAAAGTCGCGTAAGTCTAATGTTGCTGCTAGTAAGACACCCAAAAGAAAGCCAGCAAAGCGACGTATTAGATCTTAATTAATTTTGCTATGTTGATTGAATGCTACTCAGTTGTGCTTTAGTCAACAAAAACACAAACTGGTCGCCGCCACTAGTATCTAGCCAAACAAAAGGTACGTTTGGGTAAGCGTCTAATAGTGCTTCGCGGTTGTGACCTATTTCTACAACCAGAATACCTTCATCTGTTAAATAGTTAGCGGCTTGTTTCAAAATCGTGTGCGTATGATCTAAACCTGCAGTGCCACTACCTAAGGCTAGTTGTGGCTCATTTCGGTACTCTTTAGGCAACTGGGCCATACTTGAAGCATCAACATATGGCGGATTGCTGATAATAATGTCATAGGTTTTACCAGCTAGGGCCGTAAACATATCAGACTCAATCGCTGTCACTTGTGCCTCTAAATCATAGTTTGCGATGTTGATGTTACAGACTGCAATGGCATCTTTAGAAATATCAATCACGTCAACCGCTGCACTAGGAAAAGCATGTGCCAGC
>CAXIBZ010000200.1:0-3606 GCA_964022105.1 uncultured Methylophilaceae bacterium | reverse complement strand
CCACCCTCTTGACCTAGTACAATTTTACCCAGATTCAGGCTATTGGCACACATAAGCACACCGACCAAGGAGAAACCCATTGCAATCTCATAAGACACAATTTGCGCAGCAGAGCGTAAACTACCTAAAAACGCATATTTAGAATTAGAGGCCCAACCCGCAATAATGACGCCATAAACCGCTATTGACGTCATTGCCAAGACATACAAAAGGCCAGCATCGATATTGGCTAACACTTTAGTCCCATCAAAAGGAATAACTGCCCACGCTGCAAAGGCTGGGGCAATCGTTAAAACAGGACCCAGAAAGAATAATCCTTTATTTGACGCTGTCGGCAAAATTATTTCTTTAAACACTAACTTAAGGCCGTCAGCAAGCGGTTGTAACAGACCCCAAAAGCCCACACGATTTGGCCCAATACGCACCTGCATGTAACCAATCACCTTACGTTCTGCATAGGTAAGATAGGCTACTGCAATCAGTAACGGGCCAACAATGGCCACAATCTTGATTAATGTCCATCCGACCAACTCTACGTTGCTCCAATGACTACCAAATAATTGAGCTAACCATTCCATTAATTTTGCGCTTCCAGTTCTTTTGCTCTAATCGCATCAGCTTGTTCTTTTGACAGTTTCTCAATGCTAATATCGCCCATTAAATCACCAAGCCCCAAGGTGTCCTCATGCGCTGCGGCAACCCGTACGCAACCCATCGCAACATGCGTATCTTTGCGCACTGGCAAAATCGCGCTACCCTGATCTTGTTTAACTAAAACCATATCACCTTCACTTAACTCATGTAAGCGCATTTCATCGGGATGCATCCGAACTAGCCGTTTGATATTATATTTCGTTTTTCTTAGTGGCTCTGAACGACGCACGATTGGGTCGGATTCATACTGCGGCACCTCACCAACACGTTGCAAGCCAGGGGACTTGATTTTTGTCTCAATTTCAACAAGTTCTTTCATATTATTATTGAGACGGCGCCTTGCAAAATCAGCAGGTCTTTCATCTCCAAAAATAGCGTTTTTAATTTCTTCGCTACTTTCATAATTATAACCTTGCAGTCCAAGGGTATTAGCAAGCACACGCAGAACCTTCCATGCTGGACGACACTCGCCTAGCGGCTTAACGACCGCTTTGAAGCTCTGTATTCTTCCTTCCAAGTTCATAAACGTACCAGAAGTCTCAGTAAATGGCGCTATTGGTAATAACACACTAGCATGATCCAGCGCTTTTGATTTAAAGGCGGTTAATGCAATCACACACTCTGCTTTTTCCATCGCGGCTCTAGCCAATGCTGCGTGCTGACAATCAAGTTCTGGCTCAATATTCAATAGCAAATAGGCTTTTCGTGGTATTTCTAGCATTGCTCTAGCATGCATGCCTGTCGCTGATGGCATGACACCGATTAAGTGCATACCAGTACTATTTGCAGCTGCTGGCAATATACCGCCCTTGGCCCCAGATACACCACCAATTGCTTCAGCCAGACTATACATTTCTGTAAAACGCGGCGCACTTAAAGCCATATTTCCAAGAAAAATACCGACTCTTGGTGCAATTAAGTTAAAGGTCTTACCCAAACCAACCAAGCTTTCTGCCATTGCCTCTGTATTAGGCCGCACATGAATTTTCTCTAATAATGCGTTAAGTGTTGGTGGTAAGCACAAGGATAAACGTTGTAATTTTGACATCGCTTTTAATATCTGTGCGAGCACGTTCACGATGTCATTGGGTGTAACAATAATTTTGTGAGCGACATCCATTAACGGGTTGTTATCAAGTGGGCTAATAATCGAAAGTTCAGCACCATTAGCCACTGCTTTACGGAATCGCTGGGCAAGTAATGGGTGTTCGTTGCGAATGTTTGAACCGATCAACAAAATACGATCTAACTTTTCAATCTCATCTATGTTACAGCCCATCCATGGTGTACCAACGCGTTTACCATCTAAACGAAAGTCTGTCTGACGCAAGCGGTAATCAACATTACCGCAACCCAAATCGTTGGCTAACTCTTTGATTAAATAACCTTCTTCCATTGTGCTATTGGGAGATACCAACACACCCAATGCATCGCTACCATGTTCATTCGTTACCGTTTTAAGCTGGTTAGCAGCGTATTCTAATGCTGTTTTCCAATCGGTTTCTTGCCATTCGCCATTGTGTTTAATCATTGGCACTTTGAGTCGGTCTGGGCTGTTTAATCCCTCATAAGAAAAACGGTCACGATCTGATAACCAACACTCATTAATGCTTTCTTTCTCACGCGGCAATACACGCATCACTTTGTTATCTTTGACATGTACTTCAATATGAGAACCCAGACTATCATGTGGTGCTATAGATGGTCGCCGAATCAGCTCCCAACTTCTAGCTGAATATCTGAAAGGCTTATTAGTCAGTGCACCTACCGGGCATAAATCAATGATATTGCCAGACAATTCCGAATTGACACTTTGATCAACATAAGCCGTAATCTCCGCATGCTCACCACGATTCACCATACCAAGCTCTTGCATGCCGCCGACTTCTTTAAGGAACCGCACACAGCGTGTACATTGGATACAGCGTGTCATATCCGTACTAATCAATGGACCGATATTTTTGTTAAATACGACCCGTTTTTCTTCTGTATAACGTGATCCACTAGCACCATAACCAACTGCAATATCTTGCAAATCGCATTCACCACCTTGGTCACAAATTGGACAATCTAATGGATGGTTAATCAGTAAAAACTCCATTACACTTTGCTGTGCTTCTATCGCTGCTTCACTACGGGTAAATATTTTCATGCCTTCTGCGACTGGCGTCGCACAGGCAGGCAAAGGTTTACCAAACTTCTCAACCTCAACCAGACACATCCGGCAGTTTGCAGCAACGGATAGCTTTTTATGATAACAGAATCGTGGTATCGCAACGCCTAGCTTATCTGCTGCGTCTATAATCGTCGTTCCGTGATCGACTTCTACTGGTTTTCCATCTATTTCAATTTTTAACATATGCTATTGCCCATCA
This sequence comes from uncultured Methylophilaceae bacterium, assembly GCA_964022105.1. Taxonomy (GTDB): domain Bacteria; phylum Pseudomonadota; class Gammaproteobacteria; order Burkholderiales; family Methylophilaceae. Next base: position 577 of record CAXIBZ010000200.1, on the reverse strand, counting down.
ACCATACTTTTACCGTGTTGAATAAAGTATTCAAACTCCGGACGGAAATGCTTAATAAAACTTAACACAGGCGTTGCAGCGGCATCCCCTAATGCGCATATCGTACGACCAGAAATATTATTGCTGACATCTGTTAGCAAATCCAAATCTTCCATCTTGCCATTACCCTCGGTAATGCGCTTAATCACTCGATAGACCCAGCCAGTGCCTTCTCTACATGGCGTACACTGACCACAACTTTCTTCGTAGAAAAAGTAACTTAAGCGCTTAAGTGCTTTAACCATACAGGTTGTTTCATCCATCACTATCATTGAACCAGCACCCAAGCTTGAACCTGCTTTGCTGAGACCGTTGTAGTCCATGGTAGCTTCCAAAATAGCCGATGCAGGCATGACTGCAGTTGAAGGGCCACCTGGGATAACAGCCTTGAGTTTACGGCCTTTCCATATCCCACCAGCCATATTTAGCAGCTCAATAAATGGAGTTCCCATTTTCACTTCATAGTTCCCCGGCTTCTCAACATGCCCTGACACAGAAAACAACTTACTTCCACCTGACCCAGCAACACCCAAATCAG
>CAXIBZ010000199.1:0-3629 GCA_964022105.1 uncultured Methylophilaceae bacterium | reverse complement strand
GTTCTGCTAGCATGTTAACACCTGCTGGGCTGGCATTTAATGCAGGAATATAATGATATTGCTCTCCACCTGCAGTAATAAAAATTTCACGATTTTCATGTACCAATTCTTCCAGAGTTTCTAAACAGTCGGCACTAAAAGCTGGACTAATAATTGCCACGTGCTTACCAGCAAGGTGTTCTGTAATCAGTTTTAATTCTGATAATAGTCCTGCACCAATATGTATTGGGTAAGAGCGGTCTGCTAATGATACATGTAGTGTTTGTTTTGTCATGCTTGAATTGATTTCTTAATTTGGTTAACTAATACGCTTGCTGGCTGATGACCCGTATCAACAATTATATCTGCTGTAGCCGTGTAGATTGGGTTTCGCTCTTGGTATAAGGTTTCTAATTTGGCTTTAATGTCCACATTCTTTAACAGAGGGCGCTGTTTGTCGTGCCGCATGCGTTTATATAGATCATTCACCGTTGCACGTAAATAAATGATACAGCCATTTGCTTTCAACGCTCTTCTGTTTTCTTCTGCCAAAATGGCACCACCTCCAGTCGCTAGCACGATGTTTTTTATTTGCACCAATTCTTCAATTACGGCAGTCTCTCGCTTTCGAAAACCAGCTTCACCTTCCAGATCAAATATCACAGGAATTTTTACACCAGTGCGCTTTTCTATTTCATGATCAGTGTCATAGAACGTTTTTCCAAGCTGTTTTGCTAGCTGCTTGCCAACCGTTGTTTTTCCAGCGCCCATTAAGCCGATAAAAATGATATTACTATCTAATGACATCATAAAAAATGCCTATCAATTGAATGATAGGCATTTTAAGGTAAACCTGTCGCTGTGTCAGGTTAACTTGTTAATATTTATCGCAAATCCAAACTTTCATTCATGATTTTTGGTGTAACAAATATCAACAACTCAGTTTTATCATCTTGCCTAGTTCTACGTTTAAATGCATTCCCTAAGATTGGGATATCCCCAAAGAACGGCACTTTCTCTACTTGATTTCTTTCCTCTTGTTCGAAGATACCACCCAACACTGCAGTTTCGCCATTAGCTACTAACACTTGCGTTGTAACATTCTGTGTATCAATTGAAGGAACACCAGCAAACACTTGCCCTACTGATTCTTTTCTTACATCCAAGTCCATGATGATTTTGTCATCTGGTGTAATTTGAGGTGTCACCTCAAGACTCAATACTGCCTCTTTAAATGATACAGTTGCTGCACCACTGCTTGAGGCTTCAAGATAAGGAATTTCAGTTCCTGATGCAATTTTGGCTTTTTGTTGATTTGCTGTTGTAACACGTGGGCTTGAAACAATTTTACCCCTATTATCTGTTTCTAGAGCAGTGAGCTCTAAATTCAATAACAATCCAGCAGGCAATCTAAACAAACTAAATGCAATACTTCCAGCACCAGCTGTCGTGACAGGTAAATTTGAAGCGAGGCCGCCAGTTGATGCCGCTTGTGTAACCGTTGTACCGTCAGGGCTGAATCTCGTTACAGCACTTGTGGAATCTAAATTACCACCAACTGCTAGCGTATTTTGACCAGGCGTTGTAAATGACTCCACTCCAAACCTAGCTCCAAGACTTTTACCAAACTTCTCGTCTGCAAGCACAAGTCTAGACTCTATCATTACTTGACGCACAGGAATGTCAGTCTTATTAATAATATCTTGAATCTCTGCTAGTTTTTTTGCAGTGTCTTGTATGAACAATGTATTTGTTCGTGGGTCCATGACTGCACTACCACGCGGAGATAATATACTTCTGTTTTGATTAACATTTCCTGCGACAGCCCCTCTTCCACCTGCAACAGAGTTTTGGCCTGTTAATATATTTTTGAAGTCTTCCGCTTTTTGGTATTTCAGTCTGAATACTTCCGTAATTAAAGGCTCTAGCTCATCAATCGCTTTTGCTGCTTCAAGTGCCGCCCTATCTTTTGCGGCTACCTCCTCAGCTGGTGCCACCGTAATCACATTGCCCACCTTGCGCATAGTCAAGGCTTTGTTTTGCATGATGATATCCAAAGCTTGATCCCAAGGTACATCTTTCAACCTTAGTGTTATGTTTCCAGTCACCGTGTCACTAGCGACAATATTTAACCCTGTAAAATCTGCAATGACTTGCAATACTGAGCGCACTTCAATATTCTGAAAATTAAGCGATAACTTCTCACCAGAATATCCTGGTTTAGAACCCTTGACCAGTTGATTGGGGTCTTCAACTACTGGTCTAACATCAATAATAAATTGTTTGTCAGCTTGGTAAGCAGACTGTTCCCAGTTTCCTTTTGGTTCAATAATCATACGGCCATTATTACCCTGCTGAAGCGTATCAACATACAACACTGGCGTACCAAAATTAATCACATTTAGCCTTCTTTGCAGGTTTGCAGGTACATTTGTATCAACAAAATCAACAATAATCTGCTTACCCTGCTGCTTAATGTTGATACCTGTGCTTGTATCTGACAGATCTACAACAACGCGCCCCTCTCCATTCTTGCCGCGTGTAAAGTCAACATTCGATATTGCATGAGTTTCACCACCAACCTCAGCTTCTGCGAACCGCGTCTCTGCCACTGTCGTTGCAACATTACCCGCTGCACCCTGCAACACGATTATCACATCGTTACCATTCACTTCTGTGTTGTAACCAACCGCTTTTGATAGATTGAGCACCATACGGGTACGATCCTTCGCTTGTGCTAGCGTTACACTTTTCAATACACCCTGCTCACTCTTAACGTTATTTTTATTCAACCCATTGCCAGTTGCAGGAAAATCCAATGCTATTCGAGCTGGGTTTTTGAGTGTAAATCCTGCTGGTGGATTCGCTAAAGGTTGTGTGGTTTTGATACGGATACTAACTCTGCCACCAGATAATGGTGAGAAGTCTATACTTTCAATGTTATTGCTAAATGCGCCAGTTTCTGCGTTAGCTAGACTCATCGTACCAATCGTTGCAAATAGTATGATTCCAACCCATTTTGCTATATTTTTAATCATCTTCATTTCCATTTCTGTTATTCTTGCAAATTAATGCTAGCATCGCGTTCAATCCAATCACCAGACACATCGTCTTGAACAACCTCTTTAATGTTAATTTCGTTTTCGCTAATCGCTGTAATCATCCCAAAATTAGGGCCTAAATAATTTCCAACTTTAACCCTTTGCAAGCTTTCATCGGGCGTTTTAATTAATGCATATTTATAACCCTTCTTACTTAAAGTTCCCACAAAAATCAAACTCTCCAGTGGGTATGACTCAAGTGCCTCTCTAGGTCTATTTGTATTAGGCTGAAGTGATCCACCACCAGCTTTCAGTTTTCTTGATTTGAATGGGTCATTCAAGGCACCATCTACGTTATATTCAAGAGGTGTATAAGCCAAAACTTCTGGTAGAGGCGCAACACTCTTACTCATATTATTGGCTGCATTTGACATAAACTGATCGAGATCGTCACCCTCTTTGCCATCACACGCTGCTAAAAAGCAAGACAACAGTGCCAGTAGAATTAGGTATATTCGCATCATTTACGCCCTTTTTTTTGCTCTTCTGCACGTTTGCTTGCGATTTCTGAAGAATCTAGATAACGATAGGTTTTTGCGACAGCCTCAA
>CAXIBZ010000198.1:0-3640 GCA_964022105.1 uncultured Methylophilaceae bacterium | reverse complement strand
TAACGGGCCCAATTATTTACAGCATGATTATCCCCCTAGTGATTGCTGATATATTTATTACTTTTTATCAAATCACATGTTTCCCCATTTATGGAATTAAAAAAGTACGTCGGGGTGATTATGTAATTTTTGACAGACACCATCTTAACTACTTAAATTTTATAGAAAAATTTCATTGTAGTTATTGTGCTTACGGTACTGGTATCATTGCCTACATTGGTGAGATAATCGCACGAACAGAACAATATTTCTGCCCTATCAAACATGCACGAAAAATACTTGGTACGCACAAACGCTATATTAATTTTTTGGATTACGGAGACGCAGAAAGCTATCAGATTAAACTAGAAAATTATCGACATCGCCTGAATGATGAGAAAAATATAGTTTGAGCAATAGAAAAAGCCAGTGATTGCTTGCTTAAATAAGATGACGGTCGACTTGTCATACGAGATAGAGTTTTTTTATCAAAGGTTTGGCGGTAACAGCTACTTAGTGCCACCTTGCTCTAACAAATATAGAGTTTATTAAAGTTAATAGCAAATGGATATATTATGAATAAATATAAAAAGATATTTGTAATTTTGATGTTAACTACTTCATTTTTTATGACAGGTTGTTTTACTCCAAAAAATCATGACGAAAGTCTTCCTGAAAAAATGAAAGACCAAGATAGACAGCTAGAATGATAAATACACTTTAATCAAGTGTTCTGACGTTACTACAATATAGATATTATGATGGTAGAAATAAAAAACGCCTCTCAAGAGGCGTTTTTACTTCTATATTGGCGGAAGAGGTGAGATTCGAACTCACGGTGGGCGTGAACCCACGACAGTTTTCAAGACTGTTGCATTAAACCGCTCTGCCACTCTTCCGCGAAGGGCGAATTATAGCAAAGAATTACGTGTCGTGAATATCCAAATCAGGAAAAAGTGCATCTTTAAAGCCAAATTGTTTAAAATTTTTGATTCGCATCGGATATAACACACCATCTAAGTGGTCACACTCGTGCTGAACTACTCTTGCATGAAATCCCTCTACCGTTCGATTGATACTGTTACCATACTGATCAACCCCAGAATAATGGATAGATTGATAGCGTGGCACAACACCCAACATATCAGGGACAGATAAGCAACCTTCCCATCCGTCTTCCACTTCCTCGCCTATCTGGCTAGTGATGGGATTAATCAACACGGTATAAGGCACATAATCAGCGTCTGGGTAACGTGGATTTTTTATAGTGTCATCTTTATTCCCAAAAATAACCAATCGCTGACTCACGCCTATTTGTGGCGCAGCTAGACCAGCACCATTCATATGTGCCATGGTGTCTTCCATATCTTTAATGAGCGCATGTAATTCAGGCGTGTCAAAGTCCTTTATTGGCAAGGCTTTTTGCCATAATAAAGGATCACCCATGCGTAATACTGTTCTTACCGCCATGATTAATATATTTTCACTGTTTCTTTAATAAGAAGGCGAACTTTTTCCATCGTAATACCTAACTGTTTCAACATCGTTTCATAACTAATGTTTTCTGTACTTTCACCTCGCCCTGCCGCGTGATTTGCGACTGGACATAATGCTGCATATTCCAAGCCTAGTTCCCTAGCTAAGGCTGCTTCTGGCATACCTGTCATGCCGATAATAGTTGCTCCATCACGTTCGTGGCGGTTAATCTCGGCAGCGGTCTCCAATCTAGGACCTTGCACGCAAGCATAAATTCCACCGTCGTAAAGGTTTTGTTGAATATTTGCTGCGGCTTTTTTACATAGGTCTCGTAAAGATGATGTATAAGGTTGTGTAAAGTCGATATGCATAACAGGCCGTTCAATGCCATCATGGTATGAGTTCTCACGGCCGTAGGTATAATCAATAATTTGATGTGGCAATACAATATCACCGGGATTTAGTGATTGATTAATTCCGCCTACCGTTGCAACCGCCAACAAACTTTCAACGCCGACAGAATGTAGTGCCCATATATTTGCACGGTAATTAATGGCATGTGGTGGTATTTTGTGCCCCCCTCCATGTCTTGCCAAAAAAACCACCTCCACACCACCAAGATATCCAAAAATCAAGGGTTGTGATGCATCGCCATATGGCGTGCGTACAATTTGACGCCTAATAATTTCCAAGTTATCAAATTGCGTTAAACCCGTTCCGCCTATAATTCCAATCATATTTCACCTTTAATTTTTTTAATCATTATATAGCCTATTAAGGCCCTATAGCTCAGTAAAATTCTGTGGCATACTCTTTTTATGAATACAGAAAATTTAACGATTGATACGCAGGACAGCATGACTTTGGCGCGCGAGCACTATGAAAACTTTCCAGTTGCATCGATCGCTTTACCCAATCGAATGCGCCACCCTGTTGCCTTGATCTACAACTTCGCCCGTCAAGCTGATGATATTGCCGATGAGGGGCACTATAAGCCTGAACATCGACTAGCCATGTTAGAAGGCTATAGAAAGCAGCTAGATATCATTAGTGAAAATGGGCATAGTAAATCTGTGTTTTTTAGAGAATTTGGTGAAATGATTCATCGTGAAGGCTTACCACTCGAACCCTTCTATGATTTACTGTCTGCTTTTAGTCAAGATGTGACCAAAACGACTTACAAGAATTTTGATGAAGTGCTCGACTATTGCGAGCGCTCAGCAAACCCTATTGGCATTTTGCTCTTACATTTGTTCAATAAGGTATCGCCTGAAAGCTTAGCTTACTCAAATAATGTTTGTACTGCTCTGCAACTCATCAACTTTTACCAAGATGTTGCGATTGATTTCGATTCTACTTATCACAAAAAAAGAGTGTATCTATGTCAGGATGAAATGAAAACATTTCAAGTAACAGAAGCGCAAATCGCTAGCCAACATGTCAACATCCATTGGGAGCAATTTATGTTGTTTAACATAGAGCGCGCCGAAGCGATACTTAAAGCAGGCAAGCCGCTAGAAAACATTTTGCCTGGCAGAATGGGATTGGAAATGCGGATGATTATTGCAGGTGGCGAACAAATAATTTACAAGCTAAAAAAGGTTAGAGGTGATATATTTAAGCATCGACCAACACTTAAGGCTTGGGACTGGCCGCTGATATTGCTAAAAGCCCTCCTTTAAAATTTATGACACCTCAGCAGTACTGCAAAGAAAAAACAGCAAAAAGTGGTTCCAGTTTTACAGTCAGCTTCATTTTTTTAGATCAAATTAAACGTGAGGCGATGACAGCCTTATATGCCTTTTGCCGTGAAGTGGATGATGTGGTCGATGAATGTACTGATTACAATGTAGCACAAACCAAATTAAATTGGTGGAAAAACGAAATTGACCGCCTCTACGATCAAAAACCACAACACCCAGTAAGCTTTGCTTTACAACCAGTCATTAAACAATTTGATCTGGCAAAAGAACATTTTCTAGAAATTATTGACGGCATGGAAATGGACCTAAAATTTAACCGCTATGCTGACTTTAAACAGCTACAACTTTATTGTTACCGTGTAGCAAGTGTTGTTGGTTTATTGAGTGCACAGATTTTTGGTTATCAAAATCGAAATACACTTAAGTTTGCACATGACTTAGGGATGGCGTTCCAACTAACGAATATTGTACGTGATGTCGGT
>CAXIBZ010000197.1:0-3665 GCA_964022105.1 uncultured Methylophilaceae bacterium | reverse complement strand
AGCAATTAACAATGCTGCGTACAGCGTTAAAGCTAACACAAGAGCAAAAAGAGCGCGACTTTGAAAAGCTAATCAATACCTATTTAGCTGGTGATACGGATGCACTTTTACGGCTTGATGCGCAAATGACAGGAGCTCAATTACCCAAAGCACTATGGGACAAAATGCGTATCAAATTACTAGACGAACGAAACGTACTAATGGCAAGTAGAGCGATGCGCTTGCTAGAGCAACAGTCTGCCTTTATTGCTGTTGGAGCAGCGCATTTGGCGGGTGAAAATGGGTTGATAGCTGCTTTTAAAAAAGCAGGTTTTCAGTTGTCACGCATGCCTGAATAAGATGTTTTCTAATCAGTTTTTTTCTTAATGACGTGTTGGCCTGCCTCATAATTCGGAATGTCAGGGTTTTGGTTGACATGAATAAGGCTATCCGTATCAAATCCGAGCTCTTTGGCTTGGCTCATTAAATGTTGCTTAATGGGATAAGTGAGTTCCGGTGTGCGTGAGAGTATCCACAAATACTCTTTATTAGGCCCACAAATCATTACATAGTTATAGTATTGCTTATCTAACGCCATGATATTGTAAGCACCATAAAAAGGGCCAAAAAAAGACACCTTTAATTTCCCTAAATAATTACCGTCTTCATTTGGTTTTTCAATAAAATAAGCTTTGCCAATGGCTGTATTCCATTTTTCTTCCTGCCGGTTATAACCTTTATTTGTCACCTTGATACTGCCATCGTCATTCATTTCATAGTGTGCAGTGACATTATCTAAACCTCGTTCAAAAGAGTGATCAAGGCGTGCAATCTCATACCATGTGCCTAGATATTGCTCCGCATTGACACCATCAACAACGGTTACATTTTCAGGTACTCCCATACAGCTCGTGAGCAGTATCAATGAAAGCCAAAGTAGTTTTTTCATATGTTATATCCTATATATCAGCCATGCTTTGATTGGTTCGCTATAAATTTATCCAATTGTGCTGCAAAAGCTTTTCTATCGGCAGAACTAAAAGCACTGGGTCCTGAAGTTTCTAAACCACTTGCTCTTAATTCTTCCATAAAATTACGCATCGTCAAACGTTCTTGAATATTCTCTTTTGAATAAAATTCACCACGCGGGTTCAGTGCATGTCCATGATTGTCGATGACTTGCGCTGCAAGGGGAATATCCGCAGTAATCACCAAGTCACCTGAGGCTAATTCTTGCACAATTCTATTGTCTGCAACATCAAAACCAGATGCAACTTGTATGGCACTTAAGAAAGGAGAGGGTGGTACCCGAAGCAACTTATTGGCGACAAAAATAGTTTGAATTTGAGCACGCATTGCAGCGCGATATAAAATTTCTTTAATCACGACAGGACAAGCATCTGCATCAACCCAAATCTTCACAATTTATCGGCCTTTATTTGCGTTGCTGTTAAATCTGGCACCACTGTTCTTTTTGTCCCTTGTTGTTCTCGTATGATGGGTAGGTTTAGGATTTCTTCTAGCATCATGACGCCGACCAATGTTTAAATCAGCAGCATAAATTGGTGTTTGTGGCATTGCTTGGTGTCTTGCTGCTTCTGACAGATGTTCAGTCGATTGATCATTTTCTTTTGGATAAGGTTGATGATTACCATTTGTTTTTTTTGACGGTCTAGCTTGCTCTCCAAATGCACGTTGTTGACTTGCTGGTGCTGTTTTACCATTGTCTTGGTTTTGCGTGCGACGTTTATTTTTACCCTGATTTTTCTTCTGCACTTGTGAGCCATTTGGTTGCTGGCCGCGGAAAAGTCTTGGCGGTTCTGGTTCAATCACTTCAGGTGCTTTAAATCCCTCAATCTTTACTATCGGTATCTCACGATTAATTAACTTCTCTATATCTTTAAGATACTTCACCTCTTCTCTATCCACTAAAGAGATTGCCGCACCAGCAGCACCAGCACGACCGGTACGCCCAATGCGATGAACATAACCTTCGGCTATATTGGGTAGTTCAAAATTAATAACTTGTGGCAACTGGTCAATATCCAAACCCCTTGCTGCAATATCTGTTGCAACTAGTGCGCGTACTGTGCCTGCTTTAAATTCTGCTAAAGCTCTGGTCCGTGCGCCTTGACTTTTATTGCCATGAATGGCCAGCGCTGAAATATCATTTTTAACTAACTTTTCTGTTAGCCTGTTAGCACCATGTTTTGTACGTGTAAAAATAAGCACTTGTTGCCAGTTATTTTCTTTCATTAAGTGAACCAGAAGGTCACGCTTGTGCGATTGTGGCACCATGTGTGCCGCTTGTGTGACCATCTCAGATGCTGTATTACGTTTGGCAACTTCAACAAAGCTAGGACTATTTAATAAACCATCAGCAAGATTTTTAATATCGTCAGAAAAGGTCGCTGAAAAAAGTAAGTTTTGTCTTGTTTTTGGTAGCTTGGCTAGAATTTTCTTGATGTCGTGAATAAAGCCCATGTCTAACATGCGGTCTGCTTCATCTAGTACTAGTATCTCTATACCTGAAAGATCCACTTTTTGTTGATTCACCAAATCCAATAAACGACCAGGTGTTGCAACTAATACATCAAGCATGCGTGCTAGGCGATTAATTTGTGGATTAATGCTCACGCCTCCAAAAACGACCATCGATTTAATATTTAAATACTTAGCATAGGTTTTGACCGATTCACCGACTTGGGCAGCAAGCTCTCTGGTTGGGGTCATGATGAGGCAGCGTGGTCTTCCTTTTACTTTCTCAGCAATGGGGTTTTGATTTAATAAATGCAAAATGGGTAAAGTAAAACCTGCCGTTTTACCAGTTCCTGTCTGCGCTCCAGCTAACAAATCTTCACCATTCAAAACCAATGGAATCGCTTTTGTTTGTATGGGCGTCGGTTTTGTGTAGCCTGCATCCTGAATCGCTTTAATGAGCGACTCATTTAAACCCAAATCATTAAAATTACCTATGTGAATATCAGTACTGATTACTTCTTCGTTCATTATTTTGTTTTTTCCTAGTACGGCGAATAGAACTCTGCTAATAACAATTGTGTTTGGTCAATAAAGGTAGTGAGTGGTGAGCATGTTGCTCACAATGAACAAGCTCATAGGACCGTTTTAGTTTAGCGATTTATGCGCCACCATGTGGATTGGTTTTGCGCAAGCCTGTTATTATACAGCGTAATTATGTTAATGATAGCAACGACTTTCTTACATCATAGAAATGATTTCCTTTTTGGTTGGTTTTAAATTAATCACTATGATGCCTAACTTTGCAATAAGTTCTCTTAGAAATTTGCCCGAGTAATGCATACTATCCCATGCAATACAAATACATTGTTGAACTTCATTATTATGGTAACGCTCGGTCATTGCATAATCTTTCCTGACTAGGATAAATGGCTCCAGCAAGAAAATGATTGTTGACATGTTTTTTATTCTGCCAATTGATAGCGAGGTGTATATGTTGTATGGTCAGCGTATAATCAGTAAGTGACTAAAATATGTCATTTTAATTGTATGTAACATGCCCGACACATTAGCTGGCTAGTATGGGTCGCTATTTTATTAATAGGATAATACATCGGTCGCATACAGATGGCATGAGGAACAATGTAAAGCCCTTCATTGATAACGACTATTCATGATTAAACTGCCTAAAGACATACAAGATAACT
>CAXIBZ010000196.1:0-3688 GCA_964022105.1 uncultured Methylophilaceae bacterium | reverse complement strand
CAATGCTTGCTTATAAACTAAAAGATATATCACAGTAGACGTAAAGTTTTAAGCGTATGCTCACGGGTGGTACGGAGTAAGTCGGCATCATCAATTAAGGACTGACCGTAAGCTGGAACCAGTTGTTTTAATTTACGAGCCCAGTCTTGTTGAGCTAGTTGTTTTTGAAAGCAGCGCTCAATTACGTCCAGCATGGCTTTTGCACTGACGGAAGCGCCAGGGGAAGCGCCTAATAATGCCGCCAAAGAACCATCTTGCGCGCTAACAATTTCGGTACCAAACTCTAAGCGCCCCCATTCCTTGTCGCATTGTTTAATGATTTGGACGCGTTGACCTGCTTGTGCCAATGACCAATCAGTATTTTTTGCTTGCGGCATAAATGTGCGCAAGCTATTCATCCTTTGTTCATGCGATTGCGTTGCTTCTTTTAACAGATATTTGGTCAGATCGGTATGTTTTTTACCAACACCTAGCATTGCTTTAAGGTTGTTTTTCTTAATCGACTTGGCAAGATCCAATTTTGAACCAGCTTTTAGAAACTTGGTGGTAAAGCCAGCAAATGGGCCAAAAAGTAGGGCAGGTTTGCTATTGATAATACGCGTATCAAGATGCGGTACAGACATAGGAGGCGCGCCCACAGGCGCTTTGCCATAGACTTTTGCATGATGTTCTTTAATGATTTCTGGATTTTGGCAAATAAGCCATTGGCCACTGACGGGAAAACCACCGTAGCCAATACTTTCTTTAATCTTAGTTTTTTGTAACAGCGGTAGTGTGCCGCCACCTGCACCAATAAAGACAAAGCCTGCTTTTAGGGATTGTAACTTTTCTGCTGCATGATGATGCAGTTGCACATGCCAACTATTATCAGAAACGGGCTTATGTACTTTCTTAATTTGTTTGACAGATGTATCTGTCAACAATGTGAAATATTTTTGCTGCTTAAGATAAGACACTAAATGTCTGGTAATGGCACCAAAGTCTACATCAGCGCCATGTCGAACATAAGTGGCTGCCATAGGTGTATCTTCAGCTCTGCCTTGCATAATCAGTGGCATCCACGATTTTAAGGTCGCATAATCATCACTAAATTGCATATTTTCAAATAAGTGATGTTGCTTGAGCAAATCATAACGTTGCTTAAGAAATGCAACGTTTTCATCTCCCCATACAAAGCTTAGATGCGGTGTTTGATGAATAAACTGCTCGGGCGCAGGAAGTATGCTACGTTCAACCAGACTAGACCAAAATTGTAGTGAAGTTTCAAAGTTTGCATTAATTCCAAGCGCTCTTTCTATTTCAATAGTGCCATTTTCAGTTTGTGGTGTGTAATTCAATTCGCAGTAGCCGGCGTGTCCAGTGCCAGCATTATTTAATGCGTCAGAGCTTTCAAGCGCAACATCAGGCAATCTTTCAATCATGGTGATACGGTAGTTAGGGTTTAACTGGTTTAACAGAACCCCGAGCGTCGCGCTCATAATGCCGCCACCAATAAGCAAAATGTCAACTTCGTTTTTTATCATAGCCTGCATTATATTTGAAACTATCATCTTGCGTCGAACAGTGTTTTAACGCTATTCGTCAGAGTTTTAGACGGACTGTTGAAAAATAGACATGTTAGTGGAAATGGTCGCATAAGTTTTTTCTGATTTACTTAACAAGCGCGCCGTTATGCTAGGTTTTACGCCATATTTGTGACATTTGTTCATTTGGCTCGATTATTGCAAAAAAGATACAAATGATTAGTATAAGCCACAAAAATTGGATAAAACGATACTGCCAAATTGCACAATTTGCTGTGCTAATGGGCGTGGTCAGCTTTTTGTATGCTGCAACAAAGGAAGATGCGATTAAAGTTGGCATCGTCTACAACTTCACAAAATTTATCGCTTGGCCAGAGCCTTTTACCAATCAAAGCCAATTTAATTTATGTGTTTTTGGCAAGCAAAGCCGTGATGGTTTTGATGCGCTGACTGGTAAGCTTGCTTTGGAAAAACCATTGGTGATTAAGCGTAATCCTAAGGATAGTGAAATTCATACATGCCAAATAGCTTACATAGAAAAAACGTACAAAAAAACATTGAAAATATACTTAATAAATGCAAATCACTGCCGATACTAACGGTGGGCGAAAGTGTAAATTTTATTCATCATGGTGGCATGATTGGTTTAATAGCGCATGAAAATCATATTGGTTTTGAGGCCAATGTCAAAACCATCAACTCCGTAGGAATTAACATTGGCGCACAACTCCTCAAGTTAGCTAAACGAGTTGTGGGATTGAATTAAATAGTATCAAAGGTATTAAATGCATACAGGTTTAGAAAAAAAGTCAGTCAGAGATAAGTTGATTATCACATCCTTATTAGTGACAGGGCTGGCTGTTGTGGTTAGCTTGATAATCTCAATCATTGATGATGTGAGGTATACACGCCAATCTACACAGCAACAATTAATCATACTTGCTGATATGATGGCTGCCAATAGTACACCAGCGCTTGTTTTCAGAGACAAGCAAGCAGCAAACGATAATCTACAACTTTTGCACATCAATCAATTAATCACCAGTGCCAGAATCTTTGATCAGGATGGAAATTTATTCGTTAACTATCAACGGCCAGGAGCAACAGAATCAGAACTTTTTAAGACGAAGAACGGGATATTGTCATTTGCACGACTATCAATTCAAAGACCTGTTCAGTTTGATGGCGGGACGATTGGACAATTAGTTTTTAACGTTGATATGACGTCGATATGGCGTGTATTGTTTTCGCAATGGTTAATGAAGCTATTCGTCTCAAGTATTCTGCTGCTGATGAGTTATATCATTTTAAGAAAGTCTAGTGAGTATGTTTTGGGACCGATTAATAATCTTGCTTATGCGATAAGAGAGATTATTAATAGTGGCAATTACTCACTTAGAGTTGATAACCAAGCTGTTGATGAATTAGGTTTCCTTACAGAAGAGTTTAATCTAATGCTTTCTAAGATTGAAGATCGCGATAACCAGCTACAACAAAGCAATGAAGCATTATCGCAAGTACAAGAACCGATTGTACTTAGAGATGCGGAGCTACACTGTCAGTACGTGAATCCAGCATTTGTAAAATTGTTCGGTTATTCACTTGATGAGTTACAGGGTACAAAAGAAACGCTCAGTATAAAAAACCAACCTGGTATCGAGCTCTCACAAGTTGAAGTCTATGAAATTGCGAGAGAGCAGGGTGTATATAGAGGCGAAACTTTGCGTGTAACTAAAGAAGGTAAGGTGTTACCAATACAACGTCATATCAGCCCTGTAAAAGATAAAATGGGCGCATTAAAAGGCTATGTCACTGTTTTAACTGATATATCAGAGAAAAAAAGAGCAGAAGAAATCATTTGGCGCCAAGCCAATTTTGATGCTTTAACGGGTTTGCCAAATCGGTTTATGTTTATGCAGCGACTTAAAGATGATCTGAGGAAAATTAAACGCAACAGATCACCGTTGGGTCTTATGTTTCTTGATTTAGACCGATTTAAAGAAATAAATGACACGCTAGGTCATGACATGGGCGATGCTTTATTAAAAGAAGCTGCAGCGCGCATTGTAAGTTGTTTACGTGGAACTGATATTGTTGGTTATACAGACAATGGCTATGTTGTTTCAGAGAGCGTGGCGCGTTTAGGCGGGGATGAATTTACGATT
>CAXIBZ010000195.1:0-3735 GCA_964022105.1 uncultured Methylophilaceae bacterium | reverse complement strand
GCACTGATTACACTCACTTTTATTGATTTTGATACACAGTTGCTCCCAGATGACATCACCCTACCATTACTGTGGCTAGGTTTATTATTTAATTTGAATGGTGGCTTTGCTGATCTAAAGTCTGCCGTTATTGGTGCTGCCGTTGGTTATTTGATTTTATGGTCTGTCTATTGGTTATTTAAATTAGCAACGGGAAAAGAAGGTATGGGCTATGGTGACTTTAAGCTGCTTGCTGCAATAGGTGCATGGTTTGGCTGGCAATTAATTCCAGCGGTGATTCTATTAAGCTCTGTATTAGGCGCAACCATTGGCATCGGGCTAATTTTAATGAGAGGGAAAACTGGCAATACAGCCATCCCATTTGGACCCTTCCTAGCACTTGGCGGTATTGCTGCACTGTTTTTTGGTCAGCAACTCGCAAGTTTCTATCTAATATAAAGTGTATTGCGTGTTATGTTGACAATCGCACTGACTGGAGGCATTGGCAGTGGCAAATCAGAAGCGACAAAAATATTTTCATCGCTAGGTGTGCCTATCGTCGACTTAGATATCATCGCCCACCAATTAACAGCAGAAAAACAACCATTGGTTATTGAGATTGCTGAAATCTTCGGACAGGAATATATATCGGCGTCAGGAGCACTTGACCGTACAAAAATGCGTCAGCTAGTATTTGCTAATGATCATGCCCGTAAGCAATTAAATGAAATACTACATCCCGCCATCTACAAAGAAGCGATTAAACAACTGCAACAATACAGCAATCAGCCTTATGCTGTGCTAGCAATTCCCTTGCTTGAAGAAGACAGCATTTATGCCACATCAATTGATCGTATTTTGGTCATAGATTGCAAGCCAGAAAAACAGATTGAACGTGTTAAACAACGCAGCCAATTAACAGAACCTGAAATCAAACAAATTATCGAAGCACAAACGCCACGTCAAACACGTATTAAGATGGCTGACGACTTAATTGAGAATAATGGCAGCATTGCAGATTTACGCCATAAAATTGAGAATTTACACCAAAAATACATTAAAACTTGCATAGTTAGCAAAACAATCTCATAATTCACGTCAATTTACAACCGATGGTTTGCAAGACTTTACATTATAGTGTCTAGCTACGAATTTCCATTTAATGAACGCATCCGTGCACTTTTAAGATTAGAAGATCTATTCAAAAAGGTGCTGTTGCATGTTGAGTCTGGTCAGCAGCACAATCACCATAGCGCGCTAATGCTACTACTGCAAATGCTGGATATTATAGAGCGCGCAGACATTAAAGTAGACATTGTGCACGAGTTAGACAGGCAAGCTTTGTCTATGCAAAATCTACTAGGCAACCCAAATATATCTGAGAAAGTACTTACCGAGACAATTAATGACGTCGAAGCATGTGCGAGCGCCCTTCGCTCCGACAAGACAAAAGTTGGTCAATCCTTACGTGATAATGAGTGGTTAATGAGCATTAAACAACGGGCAGGCATTCCTGGTGGCGTTTGCCAATTTGACTTACCGTCTTACCACTATTGGCTCAACCTAGATCAAGATAGACGCGAAAATGACTTTTATAATTGGCTTTCGCGACTGCTGCCAATGTATGAAGGTATCAAAATTATTCTACATATTCTTCGTGGCAGTGGAATGACACACGACTTTGTAGCCCAAAATGGCTTTTATCAGCAAATGTTGGGCGGCAGTAAGCCAGCGCAAATGGTCAAAATTGAAGTGCCCGACGATTGCACTTATTTTGCAGAAGTCAGTGCAAACAAATATGCGATTAATGTGCGTTTTCATGGCATGGACTTTGTACAAAAACCAAAGCAATGCGATCATGACATCCACTTTAAAATGACCCTATGTAACTTGATGTAGATTATTAGCACGAATGTCAGAAGAAAAGAAATCCAATAAAATTAAACAGGTTGCCTGCCCGAATTGTAAATCACTATCAGCATTTGACCAGAGCAATCCCTACAGACCTTTCTGTTCAGAGCGTTGTAAAATGATAGACTTAGGTGACTGGGCGAACGAGACTTATCGTATTCCAGAGAAAACACCCCCAAAAGATTTTAACTAATGGAATCTTT
Organism: uncultured Methylophilaceae bacterium; assembly: GCA_964022105.1. GTDB lineage: Bacteria > Pseudomonadota > Gammaproteobacteria > Burkholderiales > Methylophilaceae. Next base: position 1,642 of record CAXIBZ010000195.1, on the reverse strand, counting down.
TTGCTTGAATGCATTCTTATAAACATCAATTAAATGAATTTATCAATGACTAAACTATTTAAACTAATTCCATTTATTTTCCTACTGATTGCCTGCACTACGAGTGCCGAAGTCTCTATCTCGGATGCTTGGGTACGTGAAAATGCGCCAGGCCAAAAAGTCGGCGCAGCCTATATGACACTAAAAAGCCCGCAGAAAAGTAAACTGGTTTACGTCGAGGCGAAATCTGCTGCCGAATCTGTTGAAATTCACAGCATGTCAATGAATAATGGCATCATGAAAATGCGTATGCTTGAAGCATTACCACTGGAGCCAAACGAATCAGTAACATTGAAACCAGGTAGCTTTCATTTGATGATGTTTGATTTAAAACAGCCGCTTAAAGCAGGTGACAATATTGAATTCAGACTCTGCTTTGAGGATGAAAATGGCAAAATTACAGATCAAATAATCACATTGCCAGTTAAAAGCCAATAAAAAGCATCTTACAAACTAAGTAAAGCGCAGCTTATCTCAATAATCGTTAGTATTTGTAGCGAGCGCTTCCATAATGGGTATATTTGCAGGCAATATCGGCTCCACAGTAATGTTGCCTGGCGTTTGCCAACTCAACGTCTGACCTTCTTTTGCGGTCAAATTACCTATCCACTTAGTCACAAAATAAAAGTGTAAGTCTACTGTTTTTGCTGGCGAATCATGCGTTTCTGGATAATCATACTCCTTTCGTAACCATAATTGGTATTCAGTTGGCAGAACACCCAACTCCTCTTGCAGCTCCCGCTCCAGTGCTTGCTCTGGCAGTTCACCCACTTCTATCTTTCCGCCAGGAAACTCCCACCATCCAGACCAAGGCTTTCCTTGCGGTCGGCTTGCAAGTAAAAATGTATGGTTTTCCTTTTTTAAGATTGCAACAGCAACATGCGTGACTTTAGACATCCAGCTTAAGTTTCCCAGCATAATCTTTTGCAAATTGATATGCCACCCTGCCGCTACGGGCGCCACGATTATAGGTAAATTGAAGCGCTGCCTGTCGCGCTGCATCATCAAAATTTATGCCATATATGGTTAGCCAATGCTCGGCAATCGCTAAATAGGCATTCTGGTCAAATGTATGAAAAGAAAGCCATAATCCGAATCGTTCTGCTAGTGCTGTTTTTTCTTCGATGGTATCTCCAGGTCGAATTTCGCCATCGATATGCGCAACAGCTTCATTATCCACCATAAACTCTGGCATCAAATTTTTACGGTTCGATGTCGCATAAACCAACACATTTTCCGAGGCGTTCGCTAGAGATCCATCTAACACAACTTTCAATGCCTTATAGGCACTGTCGTTGGCATCAAAAGTTAAGTCGTCGCAGTAAACTATAAACTTTTCTGAGCGTGTGCTGATTAAACTGACTATTTTATGCAGATCCACGAGATGATGTTTATCAACTTCTATTAATCTAAGACCTTGCTCCGCATAAGCATTCAACAGCGCCTTTACTAAAGAGGATTTTCCTGTACCGCGTGCACCCGTTAGTAGCACATTATTTGCGGTTAAACCTTGTAAGAATTGCCGCGTATTTCTGACAATTTCCTTTTTCTGAATATCAACAAACTGTATATCTTCTAAACGAATCTGATGCGGGGTTGAAAT
>CAXIBZ010000194.1:0-3758 GCA_964022105.1 uncultured Methylophilaceae bacterium | reverse complement strand
CCTGATCCACAACCATAATCTAGTACAGTGTCCAGATTGGACTGTTGAGTAAGCCATTCTAAACATAAATGCGTAGTTGGATGGCTGCCTGTGCCAAATGCAAGGCCAGGGTCCAAAACGATATTAATAGCAGCTGCGTTTGGGCTTGTATGCCAAGTTGGGACTATCCATAATTTGTCAGTAATTTTAATAGGGTCGAATTGTGACTGTGTTGCACGCACCCAGTCTTGTTCTTGAATGGTTTCAGTTTCATAGCTAAATTGCGCAACCTGCGTCATTTCCTTGAGTGCATTCATCAAAGTAGGCACATCAGCAGTCTCTTCTAGCATAGCGGTCACGATATTATTTTGCCAAATACCAGGAGGAGGATCACCTGGCTCACCAAATATGGCTTGCTCTGCAACTGTTTCAGCAAGAGCATCTTCAATGCTAGCAGAAAGGGCGCCCAATTCCATTAGTGCATCACTAATGGAATCGGCATTTTCACTATTAGCCTGTATTTTAAGTAACAGCCACGCCACTACTTACTCGAAATGCCTAACTTTTCTTCAAGATAGTGAATGCTTGTGCCACCCAAATGGAAGGCTGCGTCAGCCATTAAATCAGCATGCAGTGGAACATTAGTTTTAATGCCTTGTACTGACATCTCAGATAAAGCGATGCGCATCCGTGCAATGGCTTGCTCACGTGTGGCTCCATGTGTGATGAGTTTGCATATCATGGAGTCATAATAAGGGGGAACAACATATCCGCCATAAGCATGTGTGTCAATTCTAACTCCAGGTCCGCCTGGCATATGGAAGCGCTCAATAGTTCCGGGAGATGGAATAAAGTTATATGGATCTTCCGCGTTAATTCGACATTCAATGGCATGACCATTCAATACAACGTCTTTTTGACGCAGCGTCAATTTATCACCTGCAGCAATGTGAATTTGTTGTTGCACTAAATCCAGACCAGTAATCATTTCTGTCACTGTGTGCTCAACTTGCAAGCGCGTATTCATTTCAATGAAAAAGAACTGACCATTTTCATAGAGAAACTCAAATGTGCCAGCACCACGATATTTTATTTTTCGACAAGCTTCAGCACAACGCTCCCCGATTTTATCGCGAATTCTTGCAGGTAAATGTGGAGCTGGTGCTTCTTCAATAATTTTTTGATGGCGACGCTGCATAGAGCAGTCTCGGTCACCCAAGAAAATAGCATTACCAAATTGATCAGCTAATACTTGAATTTCTATGTGTCTAGGGTTTTCTAGATACTTCTCCATGTAGACCATAGGGTTACCAAAAGCTGATTGCGCCTCTGCTTTGGTCATATTGACTGCATTAATGAGCGCGGCTTCCGTATGTACAACGCGCATGCCACGTCCGCCCCCACCACCAGCTGCTTTGATAATGACAGGGTAACCTACTTTTTTTGCCATTGCCATAATTTGCGTTGGGTCTTCTGGCAGTTCGCCATCAGAGCCAGGCACGCAAGGGATGCCTGCTTTTTTCATAGCATCTTTAGCAGATACCTTGTCTCCCATTAAACGAATCGTTTCTGCTCTAGGACCAATAAAGGTGAAGCCACTTTGCTCAACACGTTCAGCAAAATCAGCGTTTTCTGACAAGAAGCCGTAACCAGGGTGAATGGCTTGCGCATCTGTCACTTCCGCTGCGCTAATCACAGCAGGAATGTTTAAATAACTTAAATTAGATGCTGCAGGACCGATGCAAACTGATTCATCTGCAAGCTTCACATATTTTGCATCTCGATCAGCTTCTGAGTGAACTGCAACCGTTTTGATACCAAGTTCGCGGCAAGCACGCTGCACACGGAGTGCAATTTCACCTCGATTGGCAATGAGAATTTTTTCAAACATATCAATTAACCAATCACAAATAGATTTTCGCCATATTCTACTGGCTGACCATTTTCCACTAATATTTTCTTAACAATACCCGCTTTATCACTTTCGATTTCGTTAAGTAGTTTCATTGCTTCGATAATGCAGAGGGTATCGCCAACTTCTACTCTGTCACCAACTTCGACAAAGGAACTTGATTCAGGTGAAGATGCGCGATAGAAAGTTCCAACCATAGGAGACTCCACTATGTGACCTTCCATTTGAGCAGGGGTTTCATCAACTGTAGAAGCAGATGCAGGCGGTGCTATTGGGGCAGCCGTAGTTGCATATTGCACGGGTTGAGGTGCAGCAAATGCTTGTGTTGCACGGCTAATGCGTACTTTTTCTTCTCCCTCAGTCAACTCTAATTCAGAGATGCCTGATTCTTCGACCAAATCAATTAATTTTTTTAATTTACGTAAATCCATGGTGACTCCTCAAATTAAGCCAAATTTTATAATTGTTTATTTAGTTGATTAATAGCAAAACGTAATGCAGCTTCGTAGCCTTCTGCTCCTAAGCCACTGATAACGCCTACAGCGATATCGCTAAAATATGAATGATGCCTAAAACTCTCACGTGCAAATACATTTGAAAGGTGTACTTCAACAAAAGGTATACCTACTGCTGAAATGGCATCTCTGATTGCTACTGACGTATGCGTAAAAGCGGCAGGGTTGATTATCATGAAGTCAGCTTTGTCTGTTGCCAAAGTTTGAATTTTAGCAACAATGTCTGCTTCAGCATTACTTTGATATGCCTCGAAATGAACATTTGAGGCATTGGCGACTGCATTTAAGTGATTGTTGATGCTTTCCAAAGTGGCGTGACCATAATGATCAGGCTCACGCATGCCTAATAGGTTTAAATTAGGCCCATGCAACACAAGAACCGATTTTTTTGCCATTATTTTATCGACTTTTAACGTTTATAGTTATATTCATACTGCGCAAGTTTGCCGAAGATGAGCCATTTTGTCCAGCAATTTTACATCATTTCAGCGAAGTTATATATGCGTATTCGCTTAAGCAGTTGAATCAAATAGTTAATTCCTACAAGGCTAATTTAACTAGTGTTTCTTCTAAAAGTGTCTTTGAAATGCGTCCAAAGTAGGTGTTCGCAATGGATCCATCCGGTTTAATTATGACGGTGTAGGGAAGTGCGCTTTTATCATTGCCTAAATTAAATGCGAGGTTTGCACCATTTTCTTCATCTGCAAGCAGTGGGTAGCTAATATTGTTTTCTTCATCAAACTCTTTAATTAGACCTATTTCATCAAGCGCAATACCAAGCACAATCACATTTTTGTCATGCCACTCAGTGTTTAAGGCTGATAGTTCTGGCATTTCTTCGCGGCATGGTGGACACCAAGTTGCCCAGAAGTTCAGTACAATCACTTTACCTTTCCATTGGCTAATTGCTTGTTGTTGTCCATTTTCATCAGGTAAAGTTGTCGCAAAGAGTTCTGCAGTAGATGCATTGTTTACATTATCTTCAGAAGTTTTTCCAGTTAATAAATAAAAAGTCGTGGCTGCCACCGCAATAAATATAACGATTGCAGTGATTGGAAAAGCGAGTTTTTTAAACATAAAGGGACCTGATAATTAAAGTTTAAGGTTAGCATGTAACCAGTGGGTTGCATTCATCTGGTTTTAGTGCATTGACACGATTGACGGTAGCTAGGAATTTGGTTGCATCCTCGTAGCCAACCACTCTGATAGGTTTTATTTCTTGCCCGCTACGATTGAAAAATATGATACCTGGCGGACCAAATAAGTTAAAACGCTGTAACAAGGCTAAATCTTCTGGGGTGTTGGCGGTTACATCAGCTTGCAGCACTACGGTCTCTCTTAGCGCTTGTTGT
>CAXIBZ010000193.1:0-3774 GCA_964022105.1 uncultured Methylophilaceae bacterium | reverse complement strand
AGATGATTTAGAGCAGGCCATTGATGGCGCTGATTTAATCTTATCGGTGGTACCTACAGCAGGCTTCAGATTGCTTCTTAAAGAAATTAAGAAATTGGGGTCTACGCAACCAATTATTTGGGCGCACAAAGGTTTAGAACCAATATCTGCGCTACTACCACATGAGGTGGCTGTTGAAGAGCTAAGCATGAGCCGTAAGTGGGGGGTTTTATCTGGCCCCAGCTTTGCTGCAGAGCTGGTACGAGGCTTGCCAACTGCAGTTACGCTTGCGGCTAATGATACTGCATTTGCAGTAGAAGCTGCTCACTTATTACATGGTGGCAGTTTGCGTGTTTATAACAGTACTGATGTGATTGGTGTGTCAGTCGGTGGTGCCATTAAAAATGTGATGGCAATAGCTGCTGGCATTTCAGATGGTATGGGCTTCGGTAATAATGCGCGTGCAGCAATGATTACACGCGGCTTAGCTGAGATTACACGCTTTGGTGTTGCGTTAGGTGCGAAAGCTGAAACTTTTATGGGCTTAGCGGGTGCTGGCGATTTAATCCTCACATGTACAGGCCAGTACTCTCGCAATAGAGAGGTCGGCTTGCAGTTGGCTACTGGTAAAGATTTACAAGAGGTGTTAAGTGGCTTGGGGCATGTGGCAGAGGGTGTTAATACTGCAAGAGAAGTGATGCGCCGAGCTGAGAAAATTGGCGTTGATATGCCAATTACCTACGAGGTTAATCAAGCATTGTCTGCAGGTAAGTCAGCCAAACAAGCGGTGATTGATCTGCTTGGCCGCGAACAAAAGCCAGAAGGTGTTTAACAAGACACTTTTTTTGGCTCAATTTGCGGCTAGGTTTGGGTTTCTACGATCTTGGCGATTACGTCTATTTTTACTGTGCGAAATAAAGTAATCAGCGCCTGGTATATTGCGTCTGCGTGCTGCAATTCTACGGTCGTCATAACGAATATAGCCACAATGACATATCCTACCATCGCAAGTACTCAACGGTAGCGGCCCAGCTTTGTCCAGTAGAATAGATCTGTCCGCCAAATACTTGGCTGCGGTACAGGCATTTTCATCGGTATGAATAACAACGCATTTGTATGTTTGTTTTGGAGCGGCCTGTCTGATGGCGCGGGTGTTGTTAAGTTTTGATTTTTTTCTTTTTCTTAGCGCATCAATATAGATGTTCTTTTTATACCAGTAATAGGTATAAATCACGCCAATAATTGTGATTAGTGTCAACATAAAGCTTTAATATATACAGTTGTATAAAAGGTGAGATTTTATATGTCAGTCCTCGATAAATCAAATTTTTATTAAATGCCGCTTATAAAATCAATCTGTCGCCATGCTTCATATAATAGCACTGCGGCAGAGTTTGATAAATTGAGGCTTCTACTGTTTGCTAGCATAGGTAAGCGTACTCTCTGTTCTGTTGGGAAGCTATTACGAATTTCATCCGGTAGGCCTCTTGTTTCTGGCCCAAACACAAATACATCGCCAGCTTTAAATGCTATATTGCTATAGCGCGAACTACCTTTCGTTGTAATTGCAAACATACGTTTGTCGCTGAGTGCTGTTTTGCACGCTTCCCAGTTTTTGTGCACCTGAACCGTTGAAAATTCATGGTAATCTAACCCAGCACGTCTAAGTTGTTTATCTTCTAACTTAAAACCTAGCGGTTCAACCAAATGTAATTGGGCACCCGTATTGGCACATAATCTAATGATATTGCCAGTGTTTGGCGGTATTTCAGGTTCAAATAAAACGATATGGAACATAGCGATATTTTAACTGATGATTGCGATTATCCATTATTTTGATTTAATTATGTTGCTCTTGCGAACGCGTAACAATGTACTGATAACGCGCCCGCTTTTTTGAGTACTAGTGATAATTCGTTTACAGTGCTGCCTGTTGTGATGACGTCATCAATAATCGCTATCCGTTTGCCTTTAATATGTTGTGCTGCTAATTCTCGATTAACAGAAAACGCACCACGCATATTTTTTAACCGTGCTTTGAGCGGAAGGCTTGCCTGTGGTGGTGTATTTTTAATGCGCTGACAAACTGTATCGCTGACTGGGATGCCAATAGCTTTTGCGAGGATATATGCGACCTCGGCTGACTGGTTAAAGCCACGCTCCTTTAGTCGGTTTGGATGCAGTGGCATTGGGATAATGACATCAATATTGTGACTTAATATATGATCAATGAATAGTTGCGCAATAGTCTTGCTCAGGTAGAGCGCATGATTATATTTATATTCCTGTAGCACGGCATCAAATGGAAAGGCATAAGCGAAAAGTGCAGTTGTTTTGTCATAGTATGGTTTTTCTTTCAGGCATTTTCCACAAGTCTCACCTTGTGTTGGCAGGCCGCACTGAGGGCAGCATGGATGTGGTGCAAATGGTAATGCATCTATGCACTGTTTGCATAAGCTTATTTGGCTATTGGTAGAAGCGTTGCATAGCAAGCAATGTTGTTTAAAAAGCTGGGATAGGAAAGCATCGAAATTAAACCATTGATTATTTTTTAACCAGTTGTTCAGTTGCATTTTTATTTTTCTTTACAGCAGTTAATTTATTGATTAATATACTAAAAAATTATCTATAAGGCTTATTATGCTAGAAAATTCTCAGAGTAAATCACAAGAAACCATTATAAACGCCGATGCACTAAATCCGAAAAAAATGCTGCGTGAACGTAAGACAGTGCAACGTTGGACGGTTGAGGCGATTGAGGCTTTGTATGAGTTGCCTTTCAATGATTTATTATTTCGTGCGCAAGCAGTGCACAGAGAAAACTTTGATCCCAATGCGGTACAAGTCAGTACTTTGTTGTCAGTAAAAACTGGCGGGTGCAGTGAAGATTGTGGCTATTGCCCACAAGCTGCTCGTTACAATACTGAAGTTAAAAACGAACCAATGATGCCCATTGAAGAGGTACTAAAAGCCGCAAAAGCAGCTAAAGATAACGGTGCAAGCCGTTTCTGCATGGGAGCAGCTTGGCGTAGCCCAAAACAACGTGATTTAGAACCTGTACTTAAAATGATTGCTGAAGTTAAAGCCATGGGTTTAGAAACCTGTGCGACGTTAGGTATGTTAAAGGAAGGCATGGCGGAGCAACTCAAAGAGGCAGGTTTAGATTATTACAATCACAACCTTGATACGGCACCAGAGTATTACGGCGATGTGATTAGCACTAGAACATACGAAGATCGATTAGATACGCTGGATAGTGTACGTGCTGCAGATATTAATGTCTGTAGCGGCGGCATTATTGGTATGGGTGAAACACGTAAACATCGTGCTGGCCTACTGGCACAGTTTGCCAATATGGAAAGACCGCCTGAGAGTGTGCCTATAAACTTGCTCACCCAAGTAGAGGGCACACCGATGCATGGGATAGATGAACTCGATCATTTTGAGTTTGTGCGTACTATTGCAGCTGCAAGGATCACCATGCCTAACAGTTATGTTCGTTTATCTGCAGGCCGTCAAAGCATGCATGAAGGCATACAGGCACTTTGTTTTATGGCAGGCGCCAATAGTATTTTTTATGGCGAGAAGTTATTAACAACGGGCAACCCTGAAGCAGAAACCGATCAAAAGTTATTTGCAAAACTAGGCATTCATCCAATTTAATATGTTAGCCGCATTGCAAACTGCATTGGAAAAACGCCAAGCCGAGGGTTTGATCCGTCAGCGTCGCTTGCTGGACTCACCACAAGCAGAAACGATTCAAACCAATAGTCAACAATATTTATCATTTTGTAG
>CAXIBZ010000192.1:0-3790 GCA_964022105.1 uncultured Methylophilaceae bacterium | reverse complement strand
CAATAGGAGATGAGCAGCGCCAAAGAATTCTGTTAAGCTTTGACAAAAATGAGCGACTCAATATTCTACAGATTGTTGCAGGTTCAAATTTAAGTCGCACAGCTGTTACGCATCATCTGAAATTGCTCAAACAATGTGGTGCGCTACATAGCGAAAAAGTGGGAAAAGAAGTATTCTTTTGGGTCAATAAAGCACATATCATTCAAGCAATTGATGGTGTGTTAACTTATATAAAAGAAGAAATATAAAACAGAGGGACAACTAAATGATTGCGAGTATTTTACGCTTTATCTGCAAGATATTGTTCAGAGTAAAAGTAAATGGTTTAGAAAACGTTCCAGAAAAAAATGGATTACTTATCGTTGCTAATCATGAATCTTTTTTAGATGGTTTATTGTTGGGTCTATTTTTACCGAAAAAAGCCACGTTTGTTGTTCACACTGGCGTGTTAAAAAATCGACTATTCCGCCAGTTCTTACGTTTAACACCTTATCTAGCTGTTGACCCTATTAGTCCAATTGCCATGAAAAAAGTAATCAAGCGTTTAGAAGCTGGAGAGAATGTGGTTATCTTCCCCGAAGGTCGTATCACATTAACTGGCAATCTGATGAAGGTATATGACGGACCAGGCTTTGTGGCAGCCAAAACAAATGCCGTCATATTGCCTGTTCGAGTTGAGGGTGCTGCACAGTCTTATTTTGGCCGCTTGTCTAACGCACACCCGAGAAAGCTATTGCCAAAAGTAACACTCAACATACTACCGACAACTGAAATTAAAATTGACAACCCATCAAATCACCCCCCACTAACCGCAAAACAAAGACGCAGAGCAGCTGGTGAGTGTATGCGCACTATCATGCAAAAAATGTTATTTCAGGCGCAAAAAAGTCGTACTTTTTTTGAAGCATTTTTAGAAGCCATTGATAAGTTTGGTGCTAAAACCAAGATTATCGAGGACATGAACGGGGTTGAGGAAACCTATCAAGAGTTGCTAAAGAAGAGTTTGGCACTTGGAAGAATTGCCTGTAAGGTAAGCCAACCCAATGAGGTAGTTGGCGTTTTAATGCCAAATGTAACTAATACGCTCGCCTTAATTCTAGGTATGTCAGCATTCAATCGCATCCCTGGCATGCTCAATTACACAGCTGGATCAGCTGGCATTGAAAACGCCTGTATTGCAGCCAACATTAAAACCATAATTACTTCTCATAAGTTTATTGAAGCGGCCAACCTACAGGAAGTGGTATCAAAGTTGACGCATTTAAACGTGGTTTACCTTGAAGATCTTCGAACAGAGTTTGGCGTAAGAGACAGGGCATGGTTAATGGGTTATGCCTTACATTACCCACGAGCAGCCATGGAGCGGGTAAAACCAGAGGATAATGCTGTCATTTTATTTACCTCAGGTTCAGAAGGTAAACCAAAGGGTGTCGTCCACTCCCATAAAAGCATTCTGGCTAATATTGCACAGATATTGGCTATTCTGGATTTTAATCCGACTGATAAGTTTATGATGCTATTACCCATGTTCCACGCGTTCGGTTTTACTGGCTCGCTCTTACCAATATTAAGCGGTATCCGGACGTTGATTTTCCCTTCTCCATTACAGTACAAAATTATCCCAGAAGTCATTTATGACAAAGGCTGTACAGTACTATTTGCTACCAGCACCTTCTTGAGTAATTATGCAAAATTTGCTCATCCTTATGATTTTTATAAACTGCGTTATGTTGTTGCAGGCGCCGAAAAGTTGAGTGAAGAAGTCCGTAAGGTTTACCATGAAAAATTTGGCATTCGTATATTAGAAGGGTATGGCACCACAGAATGTGCACCAGTTGTTTCAGCGAACACACCAATGGCTAACTTACACGGTAGTGTTGGTCAGCTTGTACCAGGCATGGATTATAAATTAGAGCCAGTTCCTGGGATTGAAAGTGGTGGTATATTGCACTTACGGGGCGAAAATATAATGAAAGGTTATTATTTATATGATGCCCCAGCAGAGTTAACTGCACCTACAGACGGTTGGTATAACACAGGCGATGTAGTCGATATAGATCAACAAGGATTTATTCATATCAAAGGTCGTGTAAAACGATTTGCAAAAGTCGCAGGGGAAATGGTTTCTCTAGAAACAGTAGAGAGAATTGCTTGTACCGCAGCACCCACTCATGAGCATGCTGCTTGCGCTACTAGCGATGAGCAACGTGGTGAGAGCATCATACTTTTTACTACTGATCCTAAACTTAAGCGTGAAGACTTGAAAATAGTTGCCAAGAACCTGGGCAGTCCAGAAATTGCCATCGCCAGAAAAATCATTTTTGTAGATGAAATACCAATACTTGGTACTGGCAAAACGGACTATGTAACGCTCAAAGCTATGGCTGCAACTAGTTAATGAACCGACGTCAATTTTTACTTGGGCTAACTGGGCTTGGATTGAGCAGTCTGGCAATGTATGGCGGCTATAAGCTGTGGCCTGATGCTGGTTTTAAAAACCCATGTTTTGCTGGTCTACCTAATAACCTTTCTGTTCACCCTCTAATGAAACAAATATGGGCAGATATAGACCCTGCCCATTACTGGGATAGCCATGTACATGTTGTCGGTATAGGGGATAGCGAGAGCGGTATATGGTTTAATCCGAATATGGATAGTTGGATGCATCCCATTTTAAAAATTCAAAAATATTTTTATGAAAATGGTGTTTGTGCAACAGATACAAACATTGACTTCAGCACCATACAACGCTTGATTGATTTGTCTGCAAGCATGCCAGTCGGCTGCAAGTCATTGCTCTTTGCTTTTGATTGGTTTCATGATGAGAATGGTAAGCCTAGTCGTGAACATACAATCTTCTATATCCCTAATAAATATGCAAAAGAGCTTGCTAGTGAATACTCACACTATTTTGAATGGGTTGCTTCGATACACCCATACCGGCCAGATGCAGTCGATGCATTAGAACAAGTAAAAGCAGAGGGTGCACGCGCCATTAAGTGGTTGCCACCTGGCATGGGCATTGACCCAGCTTCTCCAAAATGCGATGCTTTTTACAGAAAAGCGGCAGATTTAAATATCCCAATTATTGCCCATACTGGACATGAAAATGCTGTACAAGGTGGTAACCAAAATTATGGTAATCCACTTAGATTACGTCGCGCACTTGACCACGGTGTTCGTGTCATCATGGCCCATTGCGCCAGTGATGGAACAGATGAAGATTTAGATCATGGCAATATGCGTATTAATAGTCTGGATTTATTTGCAAGGTTGATGGACACGCCAGATTATGCGTCATTAGTATTTGGTGAAATTTCTGCACTTACACTTATGAACCACGCATGGGCGATTAAGCCTATTTTAGAGAGGACGGACTGGCATAATCGATTAATCAATGGGTCCGATTATCCATTGCCAGCGATTATGCCATTAATTAATACAAGACAACTCAATCAATTGGGGCTCCTTAAAAGTGAATACTTACCTTTCCTACAGGAGCTCAAGCAGTTTCATCCAATGATGTATGACTTTGCCGTAAAGCGATTAATTGAATTTAACGGAATACATTTTGATAAAAAAGTTTTTGCAACACGACGGCTCTTCGAGAATGCAACATAAAATAATAAAAGAATAAGGGGTTTTCTATGGAAATTTTAATTGGCATTGTGTTGGGTTGTGCTGTCATTATAGGCAGCTTAGCCGGTTTTATCGGCTTATTTACTAAAGGCGACAAAGAAGCCAGATTAAAGGCATTAGAAAACGAAGTTGACAGGATACGAGCGCAATT
>CAXIBZ010000191.1:0-3807 GCA_964022105.1 uncultured Methylophilaceae bacterium | reverse complement strand
TTTTTTTGTTTTTGTACATATCTTTTTTGTCTAAATTTGGATCTTTTGCTGCGCCTGGATCAATCCAAACCAAGCTGATAATACATAAATCATTGACTTGATCTTTAGGGATAATACCCTCGATCACGCAATCTAAAATCGCATCTGCAGTTGCTGCTTGCACTAAACCACCAAACAACTCAATATTAGCAGAGTCTTTCAATGTTACTTTAGGTACAGTCATACAAACAGGACGTACCATTTGATTTAGGTCGCGTACCGCAAACATAGCCGTATGGCCTTTTGATTGTTGCATCAAGTTAGCAAATGCTTGACCCACTGGCCCATCCACTGCGCCGATCAAAATTTCAGGCATTGCTGCTGAAGTATCTTTTCCTTCAGTATACAGTGTAGCTTCGCCTGCTTTAAAAATAACTGGTTTTGACATAGTTTCCCTTAACAATTAATAAAAAAATCTTTTTGATTTATACGATTATACAATTTAAAGAAACTGACTTAAATATAAAGTTGCATATCCACATGCCAAATATTGGCATCCAAATAAGGTGCACTGTTTACAGTAAAGCCAGATTTTTCATAAAATGGGACCGCATGCATTTGTGCTGAAAGTTTGGCCAGCATTTGACCTTGCACACGACAAACCTCAACTGCAGTATTCAAAAGCGATGCCCCTATGCCCAAACCACGCTTTTCTTGCAGTACTGCCATACGACCTATACTATTTTGATTAACAATACGCGCACAACCAAGCGCATGGTTCTCATCGTCAATTGCAATTAAATGCGTGGCATCATCATCTAAACCATCCCATTCTAACGATACTGGTACCGACTGCTCTTTAATAAATACTGACTCTCGAATGAATCGTAGCTCAGCCCCATGAGTCGACCAAGCAACCTGTTTAATATAAAATGCCTGTTTCAATTTTGTAATGCTTGCAGTGAGTTACAGTTACAGGCATTATGCATGCATAAAATTACTATGTGAACCAAAAGGATAAATGATGCAAAAGTATCAAACAGCAACAGCACGAATCTTACTCGCACTTGTTTTTTTAGGTCTAGTGTTCTTACGTTTAAGCAGTATTATGAATAATCCTGATGGCTACGTGCAGTACCAAGTGACATTAGGCCAATTTGGTTTGCCAGCAGTTTTTGCACCAGTACTAATACTCGTTCAACTCATCGCCGGCTTTGGCTTACTCTTGGGCTATAAAACCAAAATTTGCGCACTTGTCTTATCGGTCTTATCAATTTTCTTAGCCATTGTTTTAGGCCGTGTCATACCTGAGGTCTTCTTCTTATATATTGGTATTGCTGGCGGCATGCTGTTGCTTAGCCTTCACCCTCAAACTGGTTGCAGCTTAGACAACCTTAAAAAATAATCACTCGGCTAATAAAAAAAGCGGCAATTGCCGCTTTTTTTATTCCCACTCTAAAGCGGGATAGAGCATATTCACATTACGCCGATTAGCAACATCAAATAAAACCCAGTTATCTTTTTCACTGGCTGCAGCTGTTTTCATGGTTGCTTCCAAACCAACATCATTTTCGATTGCAGCTCTAATGTCTTTAAGTAAAAGATTTAAATAACGCAACTCGTTATTGATTGCAGTAACCCAGTCTTTAGTTTCAGAACCATGCCCAGGTACAACCTGTTTCACAGATTGATTCGTTTTTAGCTCGTCTAAAACACTGATTAAGCCTTTAATATCACCTTCTATGACTGGCGTACGTTCAATAAACAGTAAATCTCCAGCAAAGAGCGTTCCTGTTTTTGAATCTATAACGGTAATGTCAGTGTTAGTGTGCGCATTTGGATAAGCTTGTAATGTTAGCTTACGCTCACCCAAATCAAGCTCAATATTTTTTTTCACTAGCATTGAAGGAGTAACTATCTCGCTCCCTTTAGCATCTTGACCTAAGTATTTTTCATTTAATTTGCCATAGGCTTCTGCTCGCAATTGCATCGCTTCCGCTAATTGTTCATGACCTACAAATATAGCTTTATCTGCCACAAATGCAGCATTGCCAAATATATGATCTGGGTGCACGTGAGTATTAATGACATACAGAATTGGTAAACTAGTTATGTTACGAATCGCAGCGTGCACAGCTTGACCAACTTTTAAACTACCGCCTGTATCTATAACGGCAACGCCTTTATTACCAATCACAACACTGATATTACAGATATCACCTTGGTAACCTGTATCAATATCTAAATGTTCTCCATGATGCACATAGATGCCATCGCCAATATCACTCAGGAAGCCTTTGCTTGTTAATACCTCACCATTGGCACAACTGCTGAGGAGTAACAAAATCATTATTTGTAATAATCCACGCATCATTCATCTCTTTTCATTTTTAACGGTTAGAATACTACTGCTAAAGTGAACAATAATGTAGTGATCATTGTCACACAAAACAATAACACTGGTTTACTTTATAATAATGATGAAACCACTGATGGGAGGGATACATGAATAATCGCTACACAAAAGTTGCCATTATCTTACATTGGCTTATTGCATTAGGTATTTTCGGCATGCTAGCACTGGGTTGGTTTATGACAGACCTCCCACGTGAAGCGCCAAAACAGCTTTCTTATGATTTGTTTAATTGGGGCATCTACATCTGGCAATTAACCGAAGAAGCATCGCCAAGAACTTTTTACTTTAATTTACACAAATCCATTGGCATCACTTTGCTTGCACTAATCATTATTCGTATTCTTTGGAGAATAGGTTACAAGCCACCCGCACCTCTGGCAACACACAAGCCATGGGAAATTAAACTAGCGACTGGTGCGCATCATCTTTTGTATTTACTAATGATAGCAATCCCTGCTAGCGGCCTTGTGATGTCCGTTGCTAGCAAATACGGTGTCAAGTGGTTTGGTTTGGATTTTATTGCTGGGATTGACAGCAAACCATTACGTGAAATCTTCCATGAAGTACATGAAATTGCGGGGCTTGTTTTGGTATTAGTACTTATCTTGCATATAGATGGAGCATTAAAGCATAAATTCATTGATAAAGACGATACTATGAAGCGTATGCTACCTTAAAACAAAAAAGCTCCCTCTGGAGCTTTTTTACACCATCATTTGATTTATTTAGAATCTATTAATATCGCTTTTTTCTAGGCGTGTAATTATTGCTACCAGCTTCAATATGTCTAAATGTAATACGACCATTATTGATATCATAGGGTGATAGTTCTAAAGTGACATTGTCACCAGCCAAAATACGAATATGGTTTTTTTTCATTTTACCACCCGCATAGGCAATTAACTCGTGATCATTCTCTAACGTCACACGGTAGCGAGAATCAGGTAACACCTCAGTTACTACACCGTTCATTTCAATAAGTTCTTCTTTAGCCAAATATAATCTCCATCGTTAATAATTAGTTTACATCTTCAATAAGGCACGCAGTATAGGCTTAGAAGGCACGTTTAGCAACAAAAACACCAAAAAATGCTTTTTTTTTGTGTTTTTCTTGCAAAAATATGTATTTTGCTCTTGTTTTTCTCTCAATTAGCGTGTACAAAGCGTACTAAGGCGTTGGATTTTTCAATTTTAAGTCAGTAAGGCATTAGATTTTAAAACCCAAGTTTTCAGGGTGCCTCCCTATTTAAAGTATGAAAGATATAAAAGATGGCAACAGGAACAGTAAAATGGTTTAATGATTCAAAAGGTTTTGGGTTTATTACTCCAGATGAAGGCGGTGACGATTTATTTGCTCACTTTTCAGCAATCGTTGATAGCGGTTACAAAAGTTTGAAAAAAAACGAAAAAGT
>CAXIBZ010000190.1:0-3816 GCA_964022105.1 uncultured Methylophilaceae bacterium | reverse complement strand
AGAAAAAAGTTAGAGCGTGATCAAGATGAAAAGGGACATGCAACTAGCATTGTTCAATACAAACCTGGCACCTCATTTAGTTATCATTCACACCCTAACGGTGAAGAGATTTTAGTATTAGACGGTACATTTTCTGATCAGTTTGGTCATTATAAAAAGGGGACTTATCTCAGAAACCCACCAGGTTCTATGCATGCCCCCTTTAGTAAAAAGGGCTGTACTCTTTTTGTAAAATTAAATCAATTTACGGCCGGAGATACATCAAAAGTTTGTATCGATACTCTAAACTCAGCTTGGTTAAGTGGACAAGGCAACT
This sequence comes from uncultured Methylophilaceae bacterium, assembly GCA_964022105.1. Lineage (GTDB taxonomy): Bacteria > Pseudomonadota > Gammaproteobacteria > Burkholderiales > Methylophilaceae. Next base: position 3,500 of record CAXIBZ010000190.1, on the reverse strand, counting down.
TGCAGGTAATGCCTCTGCACAATTTTAAAGATCCACATACAGCATTGGTAAAATGGCCTGCTAATGAATACTTTCAGCCACACATACATGTGGGTGGAGAAGAAATATATGTTATTTCTGGCGAGCTGATTGATGAATATGGCAGGCACCCTGCTGGCACTTGGCTTCGCAATCCTCATATGAGCTCACATAGCCCATTTGTTGAAAAGGAAACGATAATTTTAGTTAAAGTTGGCCACCTTTTAAGTAATAACTAAAACCTTATTGATGTTTAATTAAATTCCAAGTCAACTGCAATTGCAGCAATGCCAGCATTTGCACATTTATCGTCTTCTGCACCAGAAGGTGCTCCAGAAACACCTATAGCACCATATAAGGCACCACCTATATTGACTGCAACGCCACCACCAATTGCTAATACTCTAGTCATTGCTCTAATGCCGCTTGACTCTTGACCGCTTTGTGTGACTTTAGCAAGCTCTGTTGTACTCATTTTAAAGCTTGCAGCTGTCCATGCTTTATTTGTTGCTGCTTCAATCGTATGTTCTCCTGCAAGCCTATCACGCAACATCACTTGTGTTTGTCCTGATCTATCCACTACTGCTATAGCCACTTGATAACCTAAAGCTCTACATTCATTCAGTCCAGCTTGAGCTGCTTTTAATGCTGTCTCTGGTGTCAGTAGTTTTACCGTAAAGCTAGGTTCAGCGCTACTAGCTGAACTGTGTATCATCATAAAAAATAGTGCCGATACAATTATCTCTTGAAGCCGTTTCAAAACATACTCCTTACTTAACTTATTATCCCTGGGTTTCCATCCATACCAATAATACGTGGAACATTAGGCTTAACTGAAGGGATTGTTTTTTTATCCTTTATCCAATTAGCAACAACATCCCATACTGGTACTCCGCTGGCGCCCTCTGCGACTGGCGCCCAACCTGCTACTTTGTATGTTTTATCTGCGTCAATTAATTTTCCATTGAGTCGCATATCTTGAATTCTGGAACCCATACTTGCGTTTGGTTCTATAGCGTATTGCATTCCTCCTACACGCACCATATCGCCGCCTTGTTGATAATATGGATCAGGATTAAACAAATTATCAGCCACATCCTCCATGATTGCCTTGATTTGACTGCCTTTCATCTCTGTTAACGTGCTATAAGAATATGTTGTTGCAGTTTGATCCATTAAATTTTCCATGAGGATTTCAGTATTTGGCAGTAGGGATGTCCCCCAACGAAAACCTGGGGAAAATGCCATCTCAGCACCTTTAACGTCCATCAGCGCATCTACTATTAATTGGTCATATGTGCCGTTGAAATTACCACGTCGGTACAAAGTATCAGATGTTATTCCGAGTTTTTCATTTAGCTTAGATTCATAGGGAGCTCGTATTTTAGTAATCAACATTTCCATATCAGCATCTGGTGTTAAGAAATTAGAAAATACGGGTAATAATTTGTATTTAAATCCTTGAACTTGGCCATTGACCACATTAAAATCAAGTACTCCAAGAAACTTACTATTACTGCCCGCATTGGTGACAATCGTTTTTCCACCAGCATTATCAACGATAACAGGAACTGGCATGCCGTCATGTGTATGCCCTCCCATAATGGCATCAATACCTCTTACTCTAGATGCCATTTTTATATCAACGTCCATACCGTTATGAGATAAGACAACAACTACCTTAGCGCCTTTTGCTCGTGCTTCATCTACATTCTTCTGCATGCTTTCTTCTTGAATACCAAAAGTCCAATCGGCAACAAAATGACGTGGGTGCGCTATTGGTGTATATGGAAAAGCCTGCCCTATAATAGCGACTGGTACACCATTCATTTCTTTCATCACATATGGATTAAACACAGGGTCTTCAAAGTCTAGTGTTTTTATATTTTGTGCTACAAAATCAATACGCCCTTTGAAATCTTTTTCTATCACCTCTTGCACACGCTTAGCGCCAAGGGTCATTTCCCAGTGCGCTGTCATTACATCAACACCCAGTGCCAAGCATGCATCTACCATGTCTTGTCCGTTTGTCCATAGCGCTGTTGCTGAACCTTGCCATGTATCACCACCATCCAACAATAAGGCATCTGGTCGACTTTCTTTCATTTTTTTGATAAGAGAAGATAGATAAGAAAACCCACCAACTTTTCCATAGGTGAGTGCTGCCTGTTCATAATTAAGTGCAGTGAAGGCGTGAGCTTCTGGTGTATGTGGGTTAACCCCTATGTATTTTAACAAGCGCTCTCCCACCAAATGCGGAGGTCGACCAATGGCTTCTCCTACACCTAAATTAACAGTTGGCTCACGAAAATAGATAGGATTAAGCTGTGAATGACAATCTGTAAAATGTAAGAAATGAACATTACCAAAGTTAGGTATATCATAAAGCTTATCAGCTGATGGTTGAGCTAATAAAGTCTTACTGTTTAATGCCATACCGCTTGCTGCTGCTATTCCCATTAATTGCAAAAACTCGCGACGACTTAAAGACATTTAGTTTATTCTTTCATTTTTATTATTTGTTAACTGGGGAATCCTCGGCTAATAACAATGCCATTACGTCTTTAATTTGCTGCTCATCTAGTATGCCAGCATGCCCAAACCGAGGCATGCTAGAGCATGCAATAAATGCTTGGGCGTTATAAATTTTTGCCCATGTATATTTATATATATCTTCACTAGATCCGCGCAATTTTCCATATTGATAGAGCGATGGCCCAATGGTACCGTAGGCAACTTCCTCTTTAGTTAACTGATGACAGCCATAGCAATTTCCACCATTAATGGTACCTGCTGGATCTGAATACTGGCCACCTTTACCATTGCTGGCTATTTTATTACCTTCTTTCCAATCTCCCAGATACTCGCCATTCAATGGGTATTTAACCAAGCTCAATTGACTATCCCTAATTTCTGCAAGCTCATCAATTGAACCTACTTGACCTTCTAAAGAGCTACAAAACTTTTGCACTTCATCTTGTTGTAATACGCGATCCACTTTCACTGGTCCTTTTGATTTAAAGTCTGACTCAAATAGCTTTAGCATTTCGGCGCTATAATCTTTTTCTGCAGTTGAACTAGCACACCCTGCCAGTAACACAGTCGTTAGTAATAGTAAAATTAATTTATTCATATTAGTCCTTTAGCGTTTAATGGCTGGCGCATTGTAGACGCCACCTTCAGCGTTTTTTGCCATAAACATCGTGAGCGCTGTAATAGAATCAGATGCGTACATAGCCTCAGGAAAGCGTTGTTGGCGCAAACAATCTATAATCCTGTGTTGCATTGTTCTTACCTCACCATGTGACAACCTATATGCAGGCCAAGTCGTATACGTAGCTTGTGCATCACTTGCCTTTAAAAGGTTAGGCAAATTTTGCAAGCGTATTCTTTTATTGCTTGCTGAATGGCAAGTAACACATCCAAAATCATGCGAGCCAGCACGATAAAAGAATAGTTTTTTTCCGATTTCATACGCATCT
>CAXIBZ010000189.1:0-3818 GCA_964022105.1 uncultured Methylophilaceae bacterium | reverse complement strand
AAGTATGACTTCAACTTTCATCATTTGCTCAATGCTGTAAATCTCTGCACGCTTTTCATTTAACAAGAATGTAGCAGCATCAACAGGCAATTGTACTTGAATGATCGCACTGTTATCTTTCATTGCCTCTTCTTGTGTAATGCGAAGAATATGCAGTGCTGTTGACTCAATGCCACGAATATGACCTGTACCATGGCAACGAGGACATGCAGCATGGTTTCCTTCACCAAGGCTAGGGCGTAAGCGTTGTCTTGATAGCTCGAGTAAACCAAAACGTGAAATTTTACCAATTTGTACACGCGCACGATCAGCATGAAGCTCATCACGAATTCTATTTTCTACTTCACGCTGGTTGCGTTGATTTTCCATATCAATGAAATCAATCACAACTAGACCACCTAGATCGCGAAGTCTAAGTTGTCGTGCAACTTCCTCGGCTGCTTCAAGATTGGTATTAAATGCCGTTTGTTCGATGTCAGCGCCTTTAATTGAACGGCCTGAGTTAACGTCGATTGAAACAAGCGCTTCGGTATGGTCAATCACAATTGCACCACCAGACGGTAGTCTTACTTCTCTTGAGTGCGCAGTTTCGATTTGATGTTCAATCTGGAAGCGTGAAAATAAAGGAATTTCATCTTCATATAGTTTCACGCGTGCTTCATTGCCAGGCATCACGACACTCATAAAGTGTTTGGCTTGCTCGTAAGTTTCTTCGGTATCAATTAAAATTTCCCCGATATCGGAATTAAAATAGTCGCGAATCGCTCGTATGACCAGGTTAGATTCTAAGTAGATGAGTTCAGGTGCTGGGTTAGTACGCTTGCCATTCTCGTCGACTTTTTCTTGTCCTGCATCTTCAATGGCAGACCAGAGTTGCAGTAAATAATCTAAATCCCATTGCAATTCTTCAGCGGTACGACCAATACCAGCAGTTCTGGCGATAATGCTCATACCTTTTGGTACATTCAGTGCTGCCATCGTGTCACGTAGCTCGTTGCGCTCTTCTCCTTCAACACGGCGAGAAACACCACCACCGCGAGGATTATTTGGCATCAACACTAAATAACGACCTGCCAGTGAAATGTAACTAGTTAGAGCAGCACCTTTCGTTCCGCGTTCGTCTTTGTCGACTTGAACAATGAGTTCTTGACCTTCTTTAATGACATCCTGAATGCGTGTTTTGCCGCCTTCTGGTTTATTGCCAAAATAACTGCGTGCAATTTCTTTGAATGGTAAGAAGCCGTGGCGGTCTGTGCCATAGTCAACAAATGCGGCTTCTAATGATGGTTCTATACGGGTAATAACTCCCTTATAGATATTGCTTTTGCGTTGTTCTTTACCTGTATGCTCTATGTCTAGGTCTATTAGTTTTTGTCCGTCAACAATGGCAACGCGAAGCTCTTCTGCTTGCGTTGCATTAAATAACATGCGTTTCATTATGTACTCCCACACTCAGCGGGCAGATTTTAATTGTGATTTCAAGTATAGATTAAGTACTGAAGATGCATTACGCGAGCAATGCTAACGAAACAGGCCATTTAGATTAAATGGTCACTGCATTGTGCTTCATTAAAGTTTGTTGTCTAGGCAAAAACCTGACATACGCAGTCCAAGATGTGCAAATGCACAATCAAATCGACTTTTACATTTTTCTATCAATCATGATGAGATGAATGGGCGTTTCACTTTAAATTAAGCTAAAAATTTATGCTTAACAGCAATAAATTCGTTAAAATTAGTTCTTCAGTAACTATAGTCGCACTTTATTTTCTTTATCTGCAGCGGCTAGAGCGCAAATTTTTTATCGCTACTTAAAATATGGCGAGCGGTATTAACCAAATGTTCTTTAATTTAAATATTCTTAAAAAAGTAATATTTTTGCTGTCGTTAAAAAATGAAATATCAATATTTTTTGACGACACTAGAGTATAGGCTTTATTGGGCTTTTAAGCAAAATATATGACGCAAGTAAGTGAAAATAAACAAATCAGTGCATCGGCAGCAGCAAAAATACAAGTAGACGAAGCAAGTGAAGGGCAGCGCATTGATAACTTTTTAGTCAAAATGCTAAAAGGTGTCCCGAAACCACATATATACCGAATCCTGCGTAGTGGTGAGGTTCGCGTAAATAAAGGACGGGTTGATGCTGCTTATAAGCTGATGCTAAACGATATTGTGCGCATACCACCTATCCGAACATCCGCACAACCCAAATCGACAGAAGCGGTTTCAATTAAGCCAAAATTCGATCAGGCTGTTATCTATGAAGACCAATCAATTTTAGTGATTAACAAACCATCTGGTTTTGCAGTGCATGGGGGCAGTGGCGTGAGCAGAGGAGTTATTGAGCAACTTCGTCTGGAAAGGCCAACAGCAAAGTTCCTAGAGCTAGTACATCGGTTAGATCGTGAGACATCAGGCGTGTTATTGTTAGCTAAAAAGCGAACAGCATTGGTCGCATTACATGAGGCAATAAAAGCAAATAAAACAGATAAACGATATGCTGTACTAGTCGTTGGCGAGTGGACAGAAGCAAAGAAACGTGTGGTAATGGATTTACAAAAATATGTGTTACCTAGTGGTGAGCGGCGTGTGAATGTTGTTACTGACAAGCTAAAAGACAAACATAATGATGCTCAGACATCAGAAACTGTTTTTTATTTAAAACAATCATTTGAGGGGTTTAGCTTACTAGAAGCTAAATTGGTAACTGGTCGAACACATCAATTAAGGGTGCAATTGGCGCACTTGGGCTTCCCTATCGTTGGCGATGATAAATATGGCGATTTTGAGCTAAATAAGCAATTACAAAAAAAGGGGTTAAAGCGAATGTTTCTGCATTCATGCGAAACCAAGCTTCAGCATCCGATAACAGAGGAGAGGCTGCGTTTAGTAGCGCCACTTCCAACTGCGTTAGAAAGTTTCTTGCAATCGTTAACAAAAAAATAATAAGTAAATTTTAAGTGTTTTTAATAAAATGAAAAAAAAATATGACTTAATTGTGTGGGATTGGGATGGTACATTAGCCGATTCTACAGGGATGATTGCGCGAGCATTAATGAGTGCTGCTGATGAGGTTGGCTTACCATCGTTATCGGAACAAGCGGCAAGAAACGTGATTGGATTGGGTTTGCAAGAGTCAATCCGTAGTTTGTATGGCAATATATCACAAGCGCAAGCACAGGCATTAGCCCGTCAATACACATTGAATTACTTTGCTAATGAACAAGGTGTTCCTCTATTTGAAGGAGCTAGCGCATTACTTGCCGAGCTATGGCGGCGAGGCTACAAACAAGCAATTGCAACAGGTAAAGGGCGTAGAGGGCTCAATTTAGCTTTGCAGCATACTGCAGTTGGTAAGTACTTTAAAGAAACAAGAACGGTTGATGAGTGTTTTTCAAAACCGCACCCTCAAATGTTAGATGAGTTAATGGACGCTTTAGTGGTGACACCAGAGAGGACGCTCATGATAGGGGATAGTTCTTATGATTTACAAATGGCAAGAAATGCAGGAGTGGATTGTCTAGCTGTGACATTTGGCGCTCATACAAGTGAGGTGTTACTCAAATACCATCCCAAAGGCATTTTTAGAATATTTGATGATTTAGCAGAGTGGCTGTTAAACAATGCATAATAAAACGATACAATTTAAAAGTAGTGATTTACAGGAAAAATCCACTGGCTTGCGTTTTGACTTGCCACAATTAAGTGAGCATGCAACTGGCTTTGTGATACGATTCGGCAATAAACCATATGCTTATGTTAACCAATGTGCGCATGTGGCTGTTGAGCTTGATTGGCAAGAGGGTGAGTTTTTT
>CAXIBZ010000188.1:0-3823 GCA_964022105.1 uncultured Methylophilaceae bacterium | reverse complement strand
TAGAAGGTGGTAAGCCAGGCAAACCTGTAGAAGGTGGTTTCTCATGTGCTGAGTACATCGGACCAGATGGTGCTGGCCACTATGTAAAAATGGTACACAATGGTATTGAGTACATTGATATGCAATTGATTTGTGAAGCGTATTGGCTCATGAAAAACTTGCTTGGTATGCGTTCTGATGAAATCGGTAAAGTATTCGCAGAGTGGAACAAAGGCGAATTATCAAGCTTCTTGATTGAAATTACCGCAGACATCTTGCAACAAAAAGATCCAATGTCTAAAGAGTTCCTTGTAGATATGATTTTAGATACTGCAGGTCAAAAAGGAACAGGCCAATGGACAGCAGCTAACGCGCTTGAGTTAGGCGCACCAGCAAACGCAATTGCGGCGGCTGTTTATGCACGTGCATTATCAAGTGTTAAAGAAGAACGTGTTGCGGCAAGCAAAATTCTTAAAGGTCCAGAAATTAATACCATCAAAGACCCTAAAGAAAGAGCAAGCACAATCGAAGCAATCAAAAATGCACTATATTGCTCTAAAATTTGTGCTTACGCGCAGGGTTTCCAGCTTATTGATAAAGCGCAAGTGGCTTACAACTGGAAGCTTAACTTTGGTGAAATCGCTCAAATTTGGCGTGGTGGTTGTATCATCCGTGCAAGATTCTTGCAAAAAATTACAGATGCATATCAACTGAATTCTCGCTTGAAAAACTTGATGCTAGATCCATATTTCACAGATGAAATGAATAAGGGCCAAGAAGGTTGGCGTAAAGTAATTGCACTTGCTGTCACAAATGGTATTCCAGCACAAGGCTTTGCTGCTGCATTAGCTTACTATGATGGCTACCGTAGCGCAGATTTACCTGCTAACTTGTTACAAGCACAACGCGACTACTTTGGCGCTCACACTTATGAACGCAAGGATAAACCACGTGGTGAATTCTTCCATCTGGATTGGCCAGAACCAAGCAGACCACAGATTGCAATTGATTAATCTGTAACTTTTGGTTTAACCAATGAGAGAGGGCGACAAACGTCATCCTCTTTTTTTATCATATTTAACTTAGTTAATGATGATAACGTTACTTCAGGAATGGGTGTTAAACGCAATCGCAACTGGCTTCTATGAACCGATTGAAAATTTTTGATTTTTCCAAATCCAGCACGCGCGCTTCTTTTGTTTTATCTGATTTGTTCGATTTGATTACAGCGCTAGTATCCTGATGAGATACTTTGCTTAGATCTGTTTTCCTAATTGCAGTTTTCATGATGCTATTTTTTCCTTTTGGGAGTTAAAATCACTAAAATTTTGTTTTAGTACGGTGATTGAGTGCAATCTAACAAATTAGTTCAACCTTGTTAATGTTTTTGTTGAATAACCCATGTTAAATACAGGTTTTTTTGTAAATAATTATTATCTGTTGCACAATGGAGACAAGTATACGTTCTGAGAGGTGTTATCTTTGTCTTTACTTAAAAATGCACTTAGCTTAATTACATATCGGCGCTTAATAAGCCGCTAGTTAGCAAAAAAGCTTTATACTGTTATTAACCTTTTATAATAGATTGCGCGATAGTTTAGTGGAAAACCAATATATCTTTTCTGTAAGCGTGAAAACAGCTTATTTACCAGAACAATCGAATGAAGAAGAGAATCGCTTTGCTTTTGCCTACACGGTAACCATTACCAACGTTGGCACCATCGCAGCACAATTAATTAGTCGGCACTGGATTATTACCGATGCTGATGGTAATACCAATGAAGTCCGTGGCTTAGGGGTTGTTGGCGCACAACCCATATTGCAGCCCAATGAAGTGTATGAATATACTAGTGGAACCGTTATCAACACCAGGGCAGGCTCGATGCATGGTAGCTACCAAATAGTTGCTATCGATGGCACACCCTTCGAAGCAGAAATTGCGCCATTTACATTAGCAGCACCAAGAATATTACACTAGTAGAGCACATGATAAAAATAACCAAACTATTATTATGTATTAGTTTTGTATTGCTCATTAGCGCCTGCTCAAAACAAGCAGTTAAACCTGATACATCAATGCCTTGCCAATGTCCTCCAAGCAAGGAGACTGAACCAAAACCGCTACCTCCTGTGCAACTACCGCAAGAAGATAAAAGCACGCAGCCACCAGAAGAAAAGCCAGCATTGCCTGAAACAACTAAATTGCCATATGCCAAGCTAGCACTTGCTGATTGGAAAGACCTTGATGGCTTACTCAAAGATAATTTAGCAGATGCATGGCCTGCATGGCTGCAAAGCTGTACGACACTTATCAAAAGACCAGTCTGGTCCTCAGCCTGCGAAGCTGCTGTCGCACTACAAAATCCTAATAACGCCGCAATTATTGAATACCTTTCAAACTACTTTAATGTTTATCAGGCGCATAATGAGGATGGCTCAACGGAAGGTATGATTACTGGTTACTATCAGCCCCTACTAAACGGTAGTCGTAGCAAAGCAGACAAATACCCTTATCCTCTCTATAAAGAACCAGAGGATCTAATCACGGTTGAGTTAGCAGATATTTATCCAGATCTTAAATACAAACGTATCCGAGGTAAGCTGGAAGGCAAAAAATTAGTGCCTTACTCAACAAGAGCTGAGATTGAAGCCAGTCCATCACCATTGGCTGGTAAAGAACTATTTTGGATAGATGACATTATTGATGTCTTCTTTTTACATATCCAAGGCTCTGGCGTCGTCCAGCTAGATGATGGCGAACAAGTTCAAGTTGGCTACGTAAACCAAAATGGTTATCCATACCAATCGATAGGTCGTTTATTGGTAGAGCGTGGTGAATTAACTCTTGATAAAGCATCAATGAAAGGTATTAAAAACTGGGCACGTTCGCATCTAGACCAACTTGAGGAGCTACTCAACAGCAACCCTAGTTATGTGTTTTTTAGAGAACTGCCTTTAGGGCTACCAGGTCCTTTAGGCGCATTAGGGGTGCCCATTACAGCAGAGCGCAGTGTAGCAATTGACCCTAAATATATTCCATTAGGGGCGCCTATTTTTCTATCGACTACAGCACCTAATAGCAGCAAACCATTAAAACGCTTGATGATTGCGCAAGATACTGGGGGTGCAATCAAAGGCGGTGTGCGCGCTGATTTCTTCTGGGGCGCTGGTGATGCAGCAGGTGCAAAAGCAGGCGCCATGAAACAACAAGGCAAAATTTGGGTACTGTTACCTCAAGGTTTTGTGCTCCCAGAATAATCTTTTATCTATATTCGAATTGCGCTAATGAGTAGCTGAATCAGTTAGTCGGTACTTACTTTCGATTCGTTTTACAGGCGTTAGAGCAATATTTCACTTCCTCCCAAACTTTTGCCCATTTTTTCCGCCAATTAAACTCACGCTGACAAACAATACATGTTTTACTGGGCAGATCACGCTTTTTCCTCATCGCTGCCATAGATTAATTTGGTAATTTATACTGTGACGAGCCATATGCTCGTGTAATGTGCACTGTTCTTAATTGTAAATGTTTGCAAGATTTCTCACGCACCCGTTTACGCCAAAGTTTATAACTTCCAAAGGTGAGCCATTGCTTCATTAACTTTTTTAGCGCGTTTTCATCCAAACCATACCGCTGTTCAATCACATCAAAAGTCGTTTTATCTTCCCATGCCATCTCAATGATTCTCGATTGATCATGTTCGATGAGCGTCCAATCAATCGCTAATTTACTGGTTTTTTGCATATTGTTACTCTTATTCAATTAAGCGAATTAGTCATGATTGTTTGAACTTAGTTCATCTAAACCCAAGCTACAGAGCAGATAAATTTACGCTCTTAATAA
>CAXIBZ010000187.1:0-3825 GCA_964022105.1 uncultured Methylophilaceae bacterium | reverse complement strand
AGCGACGATACTGTTAATACTGCGAATGCAGAAATAGGTGCCATTGCACAATCGGTATATTTGCATGTGCAATCTCACTCCCCTGATCAAGATGAGGAATAACGTTAACAAAAGATAAGGATAAGAAATTGGCTGTTTGGACTACAGGAAAAGTTGTCGGGCATCAGCACTGGAGCGAATCCTTACATACACTGTATGTTGACGCGGCCATTGAACCTTTTGAAGCTGGTCAATTTGTTAAGATAGGTTTGAATATTAATGAAGAGGTTATTGGCCATCCCTATTCACTTGTTAATGCACCAAATGAAACGCCACTTGCCTTTTATTACATTAAAGTGGCAAATGGCAAATTAACCCCACACCTTGTAGAACTAAAAACAAACGATTCTATTTTGATTGCACCAAAAGCACATGGCTTTTTAATCCTCGATGAAATTCCTATTACGAAAGAACTTTGGTTAATGGCTACTGGTACAGGCATTGGTCCTTTTCTTTCAATGCTCGCAACCAATAAACCATGGCAGCGTTATAAAAAAATCATCTTAGTTTGGGCAGTGAGAACTTTATCTGAACTTACTTATCAAGATTTTATTTTAAAATTTCTCTCCGAGCACCCGCTTCAACTCATATACATTCCATTTGTTAGCCGAGAGGTCGCCGAAACGGCATTATCAGGCCGCATTCCACAAGCCATTATTGATGGAAGGCTAGAAAAGCGCGCTGGAACAACGATCAATGCTAAAGATAGCCAAATTGAGCGTGGTCTACGAAAACACAAACGATTCTCATCTGGACATATTTCAAGCGAGACTTACTGGTAGATAGCAAATAAAATTAGGTTACCCGCATATTCACTAGCCAAACTCTTATTAAGGCCAGTTACAGTAAAAAATAATAATACTTCAATTACATAATCTAGCATCAAATCAGCATATTCTTAGTTATCATTGACTACAATTAGAAGGAAATCTTATGGGAAGCAAGGCAATTATTCTTCAAGCTGGTGGCGGTTATGACAAGGTGACGGTAGGTACTCGTGAGGCAAAAGATCCCAAAGCTGGAGAAATCACCGTTCGGCTGCATGCCAGCTCACTTAATTATCATGATTTTGCTGTCGTTAGTGGCATGTGGGGACCAACTGAGCCAAGAATTCCCATGGCTGATGGTGCTGGCATTGTTACTGCCGTTGGAGATGGCGTAACCGATTTTTTAATTGGCGACCATGTTGTAAGTACATTTTTTCCTACATGGTTATCAGGAGAGCCGAATGTTGAGGGTTTTGCTACCACGCCAGGTGATGGTATTGACGGATATGCGCGCGAGTCAGTTACAGCTTCTGTCAATGCATTCACTTTAGCACCTAAAGGCTGGAGTCACGTTGAAGCATCAACTTTAACAACCGCGGCCTTAACCGCATGGCGCGCGCTAATGTCAGATAATGCTCTAAAGCCTGGTGATACAGTTTTAGTTCAGGGAACAGGTGGTGTTTCTATATTTGCATTGCAATTTGCAAAAATGGCAGGGGCCAATGTCATTGCAACCTCATCAAGTGATGAGAAACTTGACAGATTAAAAGCCTTAGGTGCACATCATCTTATCAATTATCGGAAACATGCTAACTGGGGGGAGCTTGCAAGGGAAATGACAGGAGGGCGAGGGGTCGACCATATTGTTGAAGTGGGTGGCCCTGCAACACTTAACCAGTCTATGCAGGCAGCACGTGTAGGTGCGCACATTTCTGTGATTGGCATTCTCACAGGTTTGGGTGGTGAAGTATCTATAGTGAACGCACTTATCAAGCAGCTTAGAATGCAAGGCTTGATTGTGGGGAATCGCGCTCAGCAACAAGACATGGTTAAAGCAATAGACACCAATAATATGCATCCAATTATCGATAAAACTTTTCCTCTGGAAAACATAGTAGAGGCATTTAAATATCAAGAATCCAATAAGCATTTTGGGAAAATATGTCTAGAAATGTAATTTAACCGTCGATTTTTTGTCATCTGCCTGATTACAGGGTTTTTTTAATGCTGAGGGCTTCCAACATAAAAGCAGCATGATGCGTCAATGGTTATATTTACCCGCAGAGCTTTAATGTATGTAAGCGTATTCTTACATTACTTTATCTTCAACAACATTATTTAACCATTATGAGGAGATATTATGAACAAAGACCAATTTGAGGGTAACTGGAAACAGCTAAAAGTAAGGTTCAGCAACAGTGGGGAAAATTGACGGACGATCAACTAGACGTGATTGAAGGAAGACGTGTAGAACTAGCTGGCAAAATTCAATAAGGAGAAGGGCAATGGGGTTAGAAGTCGGCGGTTTATTTGTTTAATCATCCTTGCATTTGATGTATGAGCAATTCTAAAAGTATTTCAAAGTGGCGCTAGCAATGGTGTCAAGATATTTTGGACAGTGTTGATTTTAGTGCTGCCAATTCTAGGCTTGATCATTTGGTTCCTTGCTGGGCCAAGATAAATTTATTAATTGATGAATGTTATCAGCGTGGGAATACTTGCTTATTCCACACTAGCTAGCGATTACTTCTAGCTTATTGAATTTACTGATTAATTCAGTCACTAAATGATTACTCATGTGTTTTTGCACTGTAACCACGTAAAAATTTTCATATACATTCGGTAAGGTTGCATAAACGGTAAGATTTCCATTTGCAATCTCATCTTTCACCACAACACTTGGCATCACAGCTACAGCTTTAGTATCGCGTGTTAGCAATCTCAACATTGCCATATCATCAGCTTCCCCAAGGATATTGGGCTGAATTTGATATTGCGCACAAAGGCCATCGAAAGCTGCACGAATAGGTGTATTAGATAATGGTAATATCCAATCTGCTTTTCTGTAAGCTTGGTTAAACTCTTTGTCTAATGACAGGCCTGGATGACCAATTACGCAAATCGGCTGTTTACTTAATAGCTGACACTGCCATGATTGGCTTGTTGATCCTCTAACCTCAATATTAGTCAGAATTAAATCAAGCTCATGGTTAGAAAGCTCATTCAGTAGATTAGCTTGTCCTCTTGCTGCAATCACCAGTTTAATGCTGGGATTATTCATCATCGGTGTAACAAATGCCTCGACAAAGTTTCGCGACATGGTTGATAACATGCCAATTCTAATGGTTTGATTTTCTAATTGTTGTCCTTTATCTAGAATGACTTCCAATTCATTACCCAATTTAAAAATAGATTCAGCATATGAAAATGTGACTTTGCCAACATCAGTCAATATTAATTTTCTATTCTCTCTGCTAAATAACTGGTTGCCAATACTATCTTCTAACTGCTTGATTTGTGATGACAAAGCAGATTGAGAAACATGTAAGATTTCAGCTGTTTTTGTGAGATTACCTATCTTTGCAACATGCCAAAAGTAATTTAAGTGATGATAATTTAGCCTAGACATTGTTCTATAAATGTGAACGATTTGATATAAACAATATATTTTACTTGATTTATCGAATAAAGGAAAATAAGTTCAACTCATTTAGGATTGAAATCATGAATCAAGTTATCAATACAATATTAATTAACTTAGCGTTATTCACGCCACTTATCGCACTACTATTTTCTACATCAAGCCGTCGCTGGGAAATTGCTTATGCCACACGTTTAGCTGGTTTAATCTCTGCAGCCGCTATCTGGGCTTTTGTTGTATTTAATGTCGATATTATTCACCCATTCCCGCTCGTGCATTTCACGGGGGTTTCCAGCACCGTATTGTTGCTCGTCCATTTTATCGGCTTTATTGTGCTGAATTACGCGAGTAGAAATTTTGAGCTCGATGCCGATAATC
>CAXIBZ010000186.1:0-3841 GCA_964022105.1 uncultured Methylophilaceae bacterium | reverse complement strand
TAGATAGCTTCTCTGGCAAACGCAAGGTATTGAATTTATTCCCTAGTATAGACACGCCAACATGTGCCAACTCTGTTCGTGAATTCAATAAACGAGCTGCAAGTATCGACAATACTGTCGTAATCAATATTTCTGCTGACTTACCTTTTGCACAAAAACGCTTTTGTGCAGCTGAAGGCATTGACAATGTAGTTAATTTATCCACTATGCGTGGGCGCGACTTCTTGATGAATTATGGCGTGCTGTTATTTAGCAGTAAATTAGCTGGTCTTGCTGCTCGCGCCGTCATTATTCTAGATGAGAATGACGTTGTTAAATATATTGAATTAGTGCCTGAAATCACGCAAGAACCAAACTATGATGCTGCGATTGCGGCGTTAGCATAAGGTCAACTTGCCTCAGCTAAAATTAAGCCCAGCAATGCTGGGCTTTTTTAATATATTCCATACATCATACTTCCCTAACAAAGTGGCCCCACTCTGCATTTGCAAGTAGCGTTAACAAATCAGCTTTTTTCAGTACTAAAGCATAGCCAAGTACACCACTACCAATGACGGTCGTATCATAATGGTTCACACTATCATCAACCAAGAGCTTGATACCTTCTGGCAAAGCTATCGGTGGTACTGCACCAACAACATAACGCGTCTTCTCTGCAACTTCATCAAACTCTGCTGTTCTTAGCTTACGCTCACCTAGATGTTTACCTCACAGCCCCCAGTCTGCTCGACCACCGCCAGCTAATGCCAACATAAAGAACTGCTCAGATCCACCACGGAACAACACACTTCTAACGATTGATCCAGAATCCAAACCCATGGCTGACAAAAGCTCCTCCAAGTGTCTCACTGGTTTTTTATCTTCGGTAAGCGGTATCTGAATCACATCATATGTAATTTGATGTGCACTTAATAAATCTGTTACTGGTGATTTCACGACTTGTTGCACTAAATGCCACCTTAATAAAATGTAATCAATTTATTCATTGATAGTTTGTATATTTTGCATTACTGCCTCTAGCTTTATCAACAGGATATTTTTTTGCGTTTAAATCAATTTTATCGTTTGCCGCTGCAATCAAGTCAATCCCGCACACTTCAGCAATGCGAAGCAAATAAACGAAAGTATCTGCTAACTCTTGTCCGACTTGTACTTTTTTATCGGCATTTAGGTTCAGGCTCTCTTCTTCAGTCATCCATTGAAAATGCTCTACAACTTCGGCTGCTTCTACAATCATCGCCATGGTCAAGTTTTTAGGGGAGTGAAATTGCGCCCAATCACGCTCCTGAACGAACTGGTTGATTCGCTCTCGTAAATTATTTAAAGAATCTGTCAATGTTAATTCCAAATATTAATAGCACCAATCTACTACACATTGTATTTCTTATTCGATTTAAGCAAATTGGCAAACTCATCTGCGTAAAGTGGGTGACTGATAAAATACCCTTGTATCTCGTCACACGCACACCCTTTTAAGAACTTAAGTTGCTCCATTGTCTCGACGCCTTCTGCAATGACCGTAAAATTCAAACTATGCGACATTCTAATAATGGCTGTTACAATGGCAGCATCATTCGCATCCGTCTGAATATCTCTTACAAAACTTTTATCGATCTTCACATTATTTACAGGTAGGCGTTTTAAATAAGACAAGCTGGAGTAACCTGTACCGAAGTCGTCTATTGATAATTTTACACCCAACTCCCTAAGAGCAAACAAGTCTTTAATGCTCTCCTCATTACTATCGATAGCGACAGCTTCGGTCACCTCCAATTCCAAATAACGCGCATCCAGTCCTGACTGCATCAGTGCAACGGATACTTGATGTAAGAAATTAGTCCTTATTAATTCTACAGGTGATACGTTGATAGCAACAGGAATTGCAAATAGACCATCATCCTGCCAGCGTTTATTCTGTTTACAAGCCTCTTCCAGTACCCATTTACCAATTAGCTTAATAAGACCTGTATCTTCAGCAATAGGAATGAATACATCTGGCGAAACCAGCCCCTTTTCAGGATGATGCCAGCGGATCAGCGCTTCAGCACCAATAACTCCCCCCGTTTTCAGTGAAACTTTTGGCTGATAAACCAGTTTGAACTCGTTTTGATTGTATGCTTTAAATAAGCTATTCTCCAGTTCCATCTGTTCAGCTATTTTTTGACTTAGTTGTTTTGTAAAAAACTGATAATTATTTCTACCTAAGCTTTTAGCATAGTACATTGCTGCATCAGCATTTCTCATTAGGGTATCGGGGTTACCACCATCTTCTGGGTACATAGCAATACCGATACTGGCAGATACGTTTAACTCATGCAAACCTACCTGCAGTGCAGTGTTTGTTTCTTCTAGTAGTTTGTTTGCAATATTTGCTGGGGTACCTGGACTATCAAACTCTGTTAACAACACGACAAACTCATCCCCACCCTGTCGACTGATAGTGTCCATCTCTCTCAAGCATGCTTTGAATTTATGGCTAAGTGCCATGAGTAACTGATCACCAACCTCATGCCCTAATGTATCATTCACTTTTTTGAAGTGATCAATATCCAAATATAATATCGCTATCCTGCTATTTTTTCTTTTTGCAATGCTCAGTGCTTGTGTAATACGGTCCGTTAATAGCAGCCTGTTTGGCAAATCAGTTAAAAAATCATGTTCTGCTAGATAAGACATTCTTTCAGCCATGCGCTTGGTACTACTAACATCATGAAAAACCAATACCACACCAATCATTTCATTATTCACACTAATAATTGGAGCGGCTGAATCTTCAATGGCAAACTCATCTCCTGTTTTAGAAACTAAAACAGTATGGTTTGCAATGCCACATACCTGTCCATGCTCTAGTACAACATCTACAGGATTAGGCGCTAGCTTTCTTGAGCTCTCATTAAGCACTCTGAACACCTCTAATATCGGACGTCCAACTGCATCTTGATTTTTCCAACCAGTCATTTTTTCAGCAATGGGATTTAAGTAGGCAACATTAGAGTTCATATCAGTCGTGATAACACCATCACCGATTGATTCTAGCGTCACTTGTGCTTGTTGTTTTTCTTTAAATAAATCTTGTTCAACTAACTTTCTACGTTCGATTTCTATCAGTAAATCTCGATTAATATCTGATAGCTCTTGTGTTCGCAACTGCACCAAATCTTCGAGATTATTGTTCAGTGATGCTAAATCTTGTTCAGCGTGTTTGCGTTGCTCAATTTCACGCTTTAATTGATCAATAGTCTTTTGTAATTGTTTAGCGCTTGTTATTGTTAGCAATAATGGCATTAGTCGCCACAACATTACAGCAGTGATAGCGGAAGTTATTGCAGTCAACCCTCTCATGCCTGCATCCAACCAGTAAGCTGGTTGCCAAATTGTTAAAATGGATATTAAGTGCGTCATCCCACAAAAGAAAATAAACAGGGAGAACATGACAAATACGCGATTAAAGCCGAGATCGATTCTCTTGCGTACAAAGTAAGTGATTGCAATGGGGATGCTGAAATAAGATGAAGCGATTAGACCATCTGAAATGACATACAACCAGAGAAGTTTGGGTGTCCATAAATAACAGTGCCCATGCGGCATAAAGTTATCTGGTGTTATAAAATTCAAGAGACTTTCCATTTCCCTCTCCTTATATATCAATTTTTGTTTGGCTTTTTATATCATGTTTCTTATCTTATCTTTGTTGATGACACTCTATACCTATTTTAGTTTTGATTTGCAATGCAAGGACATCTTATCAAACATTGTTACTTCTGCGGTTTTGGATTGGAGCCTGCTACCATTTTAATCTCAAACAAACGGCATTCTAAAGGACCGTTAAATAATGGCGTTT
>CAXIBZ010000185.1:0-3843 GCA_964022105.1 uncultured Methylophilaceae bacterium | reverse complement strand
CACGCATTATCCAAGGCGAACTATTTACTGCCTTATTTGCTATTCCAAAGTATTTAGAGAATTAATCTAGTAAATCTTTTAATTATCATTAATATACTGCATACATAAAAACCCTAGGGTATATCGAAATGGCATCAATCGCCGAACCATGGATGTGGGCAGCATTTTTAATCTTTGTACTATTAATGCTTGTGTTAGATTTGTTTGTTTTAGGTGGCCATAAGTCACATAAAGTAAGCATCAAAGAAGCTGCCACATGGACACTGATCTGGATTAGCTTAGCGCTTTGTTTTAATGCTTTGCTCTGGTGGTATTTAAAACAAACAGTGGGTTTAGACATCGCCAATCAAAAAGCGATAGAGTTTTTGACTGGCTACATCATAGAGAAATCGTTATCTGTTGATAATATCTTTGTTTTTCTGATGATTTTTGCCGCGTTTAAGGTGCCTGCAGAATTTCAACGTCGGGTACTGCTTTATGGTGTATTGGGTGCTGTTATTTTACGTGCAATAATGATTCTGGCGGGCGCTTGGTTAGTACAGGAATTCCACTGGATACTATATGTTTTTGGTGGCTTTCTACTTATATCTGGTTTGCGCATGATGGTAGCAGCTGAACATACGCCTGATTTGGAAAGTAATATGGTGCTGCGTTTCGCTCGTCAGCATTTACGCATCACCAAAGACTATCACGATAACAAATTTATGATCAACAGCAATGGGGTGTACTACTTTACGCCGTTGTTTCTTGTTTTACTGATGATTGAGTTTTCAGATGTGATCTTTGCTGTAGATTCTATACCCGCAATTTTTGCAATTACACTCGATCCATTTATCGTATTTACTTCTAATATTTTTGCTATATTAGGCCTTCGTGCGCTTTACTTTTTGCTACTTGATATTGCTGATCGGTTCCACTTGCTCAAATACGGATTAGCACTTGTATTGACATTTATTGGCGCCAAAATGTTAGTAGCACATTGGCTAAAAATCTCTACAATGACCTCATTATTTGTGATCAGTGTTATATTGTTAATATCGATTGTTGCTAGTTTGATTGTAAAACCTAAGCAAGATTAATTATTCTAACTTCTGCTCGCGCATGTGCATCATCAGCTCTTGTTTGATTACTTGTAACTTCGCTTTTACAAGTTTTTCGTTATTACTACCTATCCGCATTAGTATGCGCTGACCAATCGACCGTTCCTCAAGGTTTGTGTCCGCAAACTGATAGTAAAATTTTGGTTGCACCAGTTGAACTGGCTCAACCAGCTCTGGTGTTGCTAACAAATGATCTATAACGAAAAGTAGACGGTCATTAAAGTACTGATCTGGATAGCCTATCTCTTCGTATGATTGCTGGAACAGCGGGTAGAGATTGATATAGTTTTGCACTAACTTCTGAGCATCGACTGCCTCAGCAAATTGTATATAACTTAGATAGCGTTCACTATTTTTTGGACTGATAGTCTTGGTTTGCCCATCTTCCTCAACCATAAACTTTCCTGGCGCTTTTTTGATTGGCATCACACGCATTGAGATTTGTTTACGGGTTAAATTATCAATTGTTACAACAATATTACGTATTATTTGACCTTCATTAAAAATATGCATTAATGCTTTATTGTTGATTAGACTTGCAAGCGCTTGGCCCATCAAATTATCGCTTGATGACAGCTCGGGCAACTCAATAGGTTCGGCGGGTTCCTCCAACACTTGGCGCGATTCAGGTTCTTTCGTTTCTACTGGCATAGGAGGGACTTCGACTTCTTTTACTGTAGCGACCTCCGATTGCAGGGGTTCTTCCTGCAAGTAAAAATATATTCCTAATGCCGCTATGAGGATTGCTAGAAGTGCAACCACTATTAATGTCGTTTTTTTCATGATTTGCCATTTCGTAGAGATTAAAATACAAAGACATCCGCCTGACGTCACAAACTATTCTATTTCGCAGACTTGGCCTCTACATAACTATTCTGATAACCAGCTTTATACAAAGTTCAGCGCAATTCATTATGACATATTCCCAATCACTACTTGATATTTGTGAACTAAAGTGACTTTGTGCGACTCATCTGATTAATGGCTATCAATGAGTCGTGTAATACTACTCAATACAATCAAGCACGAGAGGTGTGAAATGATGATTAATCAAGTTACCGATGAAGAGTTAGAACTATATTTCAATTTTTTAATGAAAAATTACGGTGTAACAGACGTTCAGGAGTTTGACTTTATGGTTGATGATAACGATTTGTCTTACACTAAAAAGCAAGATTTTCTAGAAGCTATTTAGCATAGTCACAACAATGTGGCACGCGTTGGCAAAAAACCAATATCTATGTAAGTATACGTTAGGTATAGCGACTGAATAGGCATACAATGGACTTCGTAGGCTAGAGGAATACGCCGTGGGACAGTTTTCAACATTAGTATTTGATGCTATACAAATACTCGTTATTTTATTTGTATTTATTGCTGGATTAATCGTTGCCAGCATCATTATTTTTTACTTTATTGACCGCTTTCAAACCCAAAGCACACTTAGAAGAAATTACCCTGTTATCGCAAGATTCCGCTATCTTTTTGAACACATGGGTGAATTCTTCAGGCAATACTTTTTCGCACTAGATCGTGAAGAAATGCCATTTAATCGTGCGGAACGCTCTTGGGTTTATCGTGCTGCTAAAAATGTTGACACCATGGTTGCCTTTGGCTCAACCCGCGTACTCACAAACCCAGGTACGGTATTTTTCGTCAGTTGTCCTTTCCCTACGCTTGAAGATGATCAAGTTGAAGCAGCCTCCATGACCATTGGGCCTGATTGCAAGCACCCTTACACAACTAAGTCCATTTTCAATATTTCTGGTATGAGTTATGGTGCATTGTCTATTCCTGCTGTCTGCGCCCTTTCAAAAGGCGCCAAAATGGCTGGTATTTGGATGAATACAGGAGAAGGTGGGCTCACACCTTACCATTTGGAAGGTGGCGCAGATCTTGTATTCCAAATCGGCACAGCAAAATTCGGTGTACGTAAAAAAGAAGGTGGCTTTGATCGCCAAAAACTAATAGAGGTCGCAGCTCATCACCAAATTAAAATGTTCGAAATTAAACTCAGTCAAGGCGCAAAACCAGGTAAAGGCGGTATTTTACCGGGTGCTAAAGTCAATGAGGAAATCGCACTAATTCGCGGCATTGCTATTGGTCAGGATGCGATTAGCCCTAATCGTCACCCTGAAATAAATAGTGTTGATGACTTGCTAGACATGATAGATTTTGTGCGTGAGACGACAGGAAAACCTGTTGGTTTCAAAACCGTGGTAGGCGCGCTCTCTTTCTTTGATGATTTATGTCAAGCTATTCACAGACGCGGTACTGATAGTGCCCCAGACTTTATTACTATTGACAGTGCAGATGGTGGTACTGGCGCTGCTCCAATGAGTTTGATTGATCATATGGGCTTGCCTATTAAAGAAAGCTTGCCTTTGGTTGTAGATAAGTTGATTGAATATCAATTAAGGGACCAGATTAAAATCTGCGCGAGTGGCAAATTAATCACACCCTCGGAAGTGACTTGGGCATTTTGTGCGGGCGCAGACTTTGTTAACTCAGCCCGCGGTTTTATGTTTGCTTTGGGCTGCATTCAATCGTTGCAATGTAATAAAAACACTTGCCCAACAGGCATCACGACGCATAACAAAAAACTGCAGTATGGTTTAAATCCTGAGGATAAAGCAGTGCGTGTCATGCAATATGCAAAAAACATGCTCAAAGAAATTAATACACTTGCACATGCTTGCGGCGTGTCGCGCCCTCGCGAGTTAAATCGTAAACATGCGCGCAT
>CAXIBZ010000184.1:0-3916 GCA_964022105.1 uncultured Methylophilaceae bacterium | reverse complement strand
AACTTGTGCAATCAAGCGCTGAGAAATAGTATTAACGCGGTTATACATCGCTTTATCTACATTTAGCGTAGATTGCTGTTTAGCTTTTGTGAGCGTTTCTGTATAAGCTTGAGCAGACATTTTATCGACAGTTGCTGAGGGCATGAGTAAAAACTGTGAGCGATTGACGCCAGAAACACTACTATTGGTTGTGGTTGCACAACCAGTCAGGTTCACGACAAGCGTAACGATTAAAATAGAAAATATGTTTTTCATAAGTCGTCCTTGTTTTGAATCATTCAACGCATAATATTAACGCATGATAATAAAAAAGGTTGAACCATTTATTAAAAATTTACTTGCGCACCTAGCTCCACAACCCTGTTAGGTGGCAGTTTTAATTGGTTGGTAATGGTTTCCGCTGAGCGGAATAATACGACGAATATTTTTTTGCGCCAACGCGACATGCCATGCTGACTGCTGGTAATTAAAATATCCTTACCAATGAAAAATGAAGTTTGCATTGTGTCTAAATTTAGCCCTTGGCTTGAGCATAGTGCTAAGTCTTTAGGTAGATCTGGTTCATCCATAAAACCGTAATTGATGGTGACACGATAAAATGCTTCTGGTAGTTTTTCTAAAATAACACGCTCTTCCAGACTAGTGTGCGGATAGTCTAAAAAGCAAACGGTTAGGATGACATTGTTTTCATGTAGTACTTTATTATGTTTGATGTTGTGCAACATTGCTCTAGGAATGCCGTAGGCATTAGGCGTTAGAAATATTGCAGTACCCTCAACCCTTTTGAGCAAATCAGTGTCCAGAGTCTCAATGAAAGGGTTAACTTTAATTTCCTCTTGTTTAAGTTGTCGATAGAGGATTGAGCGGCCTGTTTTCCACGTATACATTAAGGTAAAAATAATGACGCCGATAAGAATCGGAATCCAGCCGCCATCAGGTATTTTTAATACATTTGCACTGAAAAAAGTTAAATCAATGATTAAAAAGAGACCAATAAGTATGCCTGTGCGCAATTTGCTCCATTTCCATATTTCATGAAATACGATTGCTGCAAGCAAGCTGGTAATAATCATATCACCAGTCACAGCAATGCCATACGCGGCGGCTAAATTATCTGAGCTACCAAAACTAATTACTAGCAACATGGTAGCAATCATCAAGCCCCAATTAACCCGTGGCATATAAATTTGCCCCTCTGTACTTTCTGATGTGTGTTGGATGTGCATTCGTGGGATAAATCCCATTTGTAGCGCTTGACGAGAGACGGAAAATGCACCTGTAATCACAGCTTGAGATGCAATAACGGTCGAGAGTGTTGCAAGGCCAATGAGTGGAATTAATGCCCATTTTGGCGCCAAAAAGTAGAAGGGGTTTTTGAGCGCATTGACATCGTGCAAAATAATAGCACCCTGACCAAAATAGTTGAGTAGGAGAGCGGGTAAAACTATGAAAAACCAAACTAGTCGGATGGGGAAACGGCCAAAATGACCCATGTCAGCATAGAGTGCTTCAGCGCCTGTCACAGCCAATACCACCGCGCCTAATGTGCCAAAAGCTAACCACGGAGTATTCCAAAAGAATCCTATTGCATAAACAGGGTTAAGCGCGTTCAGAATGGCGATGTCGTGCGCAATATTAATAATGCCTAAAATCGCTAATGTACTAAACCATAGCAGCATGACGGGACCAAATAACTTGCCTACTAATGCAGTGCCTTTGCTCTGTACAAAAAACAACGTAAATAGAACAAACAATGTAATCGGGACTATTACTTCATGCAGGCTTGGCGCTGCAACTTCCAGGCCTTCAACGGCTGATAACACTGAAATAGCAGGCGTAATCATGCCATCGGCGTAAAACATGCATGCACCTAATATTCCCAAAAACATGATTTTTCTACGCTTGCTAGAATTTTGCTTAGCATGGCGGCTAGCTAGTGCCAATAGAGACATGATGCCACCCTCACCGTTATTATCTGCACGCATAATAAAGACGATATATTTAATGGAGACAATTAAAATAAGTGCCCATGTGATGAGTGAAAGGATGCCATAAACGTTAGTTACCGTATGGGCGATAGGGTGATGGTTAGAGGAAAAGACTTCTTTTAGGGTGTATAGTGGACTGGTACCGATGTCGCCAAAAACAACGCCAAGCGCGGCAAGCGCCAGAGCAGATGTTTGTGGATGCTTAGTGCTGGGTTCACTCATATTGAAATTTAGACCACTTAGGTAAAGTTATGATTTCTTTGTCACACGCGCATCCACCTCTCCAGTATGGAGTTGAATGTGGAGTGATTGCCCGATGTGAAGTTGACTGCTGTCTGTTATATGTTCTTGATTGCTAGAAACAATCGCATACCCTCTCGACAATACTGCAAGAGGGCTCAGTTGCTCAATACTGGATTTCAGTTGATTGTAGTATTGTTTCTCAAGTTGCAATTTGTGCTTAATACAATAATTTAGACGTGTTTGTAGTTGCTTGAGATAGTCGAACTGTAATGTAAGTTTTTGCTTGGGTGATATTAATCGCTGGGCAAGAAAATCCAATTTTTGAGAGCGTTGCTGAAGACCTGTCGTAAACAAGCGCTCCAGTTGGCGTGTCATCTCTCTTAGTTTTTGCAGCAAATGGCTGATATCCTGGCAGGCGATTTCAGCGGCAGCAGTCGGTGTTGCCGCGCGCACGTCAGCTGCAAAATCACAGATGGTAAAATCGGTTTCATGCCCCACGCCACTGATAACAGGGATCGTGCAAGCAGCAACTGCGCGTGCGACCATCTCTTCATTAAACTGCCACAAGTCTTCGATACTACCTCCACCTCTACACACAATCAGCGTGTCAACTTCTTGTCGTTGATTTGCCAGATTGATGGCTGTTGCTATTCGCTCTGCTGCACCTTTTCCTTGTACAGGGGTAGGGTAAATAATGACTTTAATCGTTGGGTTACGTCTTTTGAGTGTGGTCAATACATCACGTAATGCAGCAGCATCTGGTGAGGTGACAATACCAATAGACTTTGGATGCACAGGAATGCTTTGCTTTAGCGAAGCATCAAATAATCCCTCTAATTGCAGTTTGTTTTTAAGGTGCTCAAAGGCCTCAAATAGCGCACCTAGACCTGCCTGCCTAATTGATTCTATGGTTAACTGAAACTCACCGCGAGCTTCGTACAAGCTTACAGTGGCACGCGCTTCGACTTTGTCACCTTCTCTGGGCGTAAAGTCAGTATAACTGTTGCGGCCTTTAAACATCACGCAGCGTACTTGTGCGCTGCTGTCTTTCAGTGAAAAGTACCAATGACCACTAGCGGCACGGGTGAAGTTTGAGATTTCGCCTGTTACCCAAAAAAGCGGGAAGCTTATCTGAAGAACCTCACGCGCTAAGCGGTTTAATTCGCTAACAGAAAGAATTCTTTGTTCAGGTGTGCTGTTAGTATCTAACATGCGGCTATTATCTAACAATAAATTGGGGATTACCAAACATATAAGGACTTTTACGAAAAATATTTATAGTTGAAATATTGATATATAAGAAATTGGTATGTTACATTGGGTTTATATGCCAAATAGCACGGCAGACGATTTATTCAGGGGTGAATATGAAGCAAGATACAAGCAAACTTCCCAATGGTACAGAGGTTATTTCAGACGTTTGTATTATTGGAGCAGGACCAGCTGGCATGACTGCCGCCAGAGAGTTTTTAAAAACAAAATACACAGTCAGCTTGCTAGAGAGTGGTCGGCATGCCTACAACCATGATATTCAAATGTTGAGTCAGGGTGAGATCAGTGGTGATGTACATGAAGCGCAAGAGAGTATGCATTTACGCCAGATAGGCGGTACAGCCAATAACTGGATTTTACAAATGACCGATGATGAATACAGGGAAATGTTTATTCCACTAGTAGATTACTTA
>CAXIBZ010000183.1:0-3928 GCA_964022105.1 uncultured Methylophilaceae bacterium | reverse complement strand
CTTCCACCGCATCATGCTGAATGATACGGATGTTTCTAATGTCGTTTTCTTGTATCAACTTTAGCAATGCACCCACCCCTGGTGCATGCACTTCTACTGCTAGGAAATCTACATCGGGTAGAGTTTGTGCAATTTTGGCTGTTGCATCACCCATCCCAAAGCCAATTTCCAGCACTTTTTGACTACCCGCACGTTTAAATGTCTGGGCTAAATCAATCGGCTGCTTTTGGTAATCAAGTCCATACACAGGCCAGCCAGCGTCAAATGCACGCTCTTGCGCGGGGGTTAGGCGGCCTTGTCGTAGTACAAAACTACGAATCTTGCGTTTAGTTGGTTCTTCCGCTTCTTCAAATACACGTCGGCGGTAAATGGGCTGTTCTTCTGTCATAGCGCGTGATTATACTAGAGAGTGTGCGTCTTATCGCCTTTTACAAATCCCAACATCGTTTCTTCAATCCCTTTGCTAAAAGCAATGACTTTAAATAACTCTCCCATCTCTGCTGGCGAGAGTAGTTTTTGTACACCTGCTGCAAAAGCTGCGTATTTAGTTTCATCTGCAGTTTGTTGACTGAGCAAATCCAGAATACCGCAGTTCATTAAAAACTGTGCTTGGTTCGTATAACCTTCCAGCGCAAGTCCTTGTAAGGTGGCGACTTCTGCAATTGCGCTAAAATTCACATGCGCAGTAATATCTTGCAGACCGATATACTGAAATGGGTCGCTATGCGCATAATGCTGATAATGACACATTAGCGTACCTTGGTTTCGCTGTGGGTGATAATACTCCGTAGCGCCAAAGCCATAATCAATCATGAGCAAAGCACCATAATTCAGTACATTAGCTAAACTATTGATAAGCCCAACGGATCCTGGGCACACTTCCGTTAGATAACCTTCTGGTATGGTTTCAATATCAAAGGCATCACCGACCAAATCAGTCATTAAATCTTGGTCTTGCCACTTAAACCCACTATCAAAAGTAACACCGCGCTCCATCATTTTGCCATCTTGCTTAATGAGCATGTGCACCGGGATTGCATCCAACACTTCATTGCCTAATACGCAACCAGTAAACTGTTGAGGCAATTCATCTAGCCAATGCATCCTATTGAATATTGATTTCGGCAATACTTTTTGCAAATTCTCACGCTGTACTGATCGTAAGTGACTACTTACTTCAAGGATATAATAGTGATTTGGTAATTGGCCTAATTGATTTAAAGCCAGCAACAAATCTACCGCAAGCTTTCCTGTGCCTGCCCCCAATTCCAAGACATCCCCTTGTGTTGCCTTAAGCACTTGGTCAACCTGCTTAGCAAGTGCCTGCGAAAATAACGGAGAGATTTCTGGAGCGGTCACAAAGTCGCCACCTCCTTGCTTAAGATCACCAAATTTTTGCAATCCACCACTGTAATAGCCAAGCTCTGGTGTATAGAGTGCCATGTGCATAAAATCGGCAAACGAAATCCAGCCCCCAGATTTTTTGATTTGTTGTTGAACTAAATCGCTTAATTGTTGGCTATATGCTAATAGCGCTTGTGATGGAATAGGTAAAGCAGACATAAGCCATTATAATATTTTCAAACAACCCAGAGTAAGCAATTGACAAATCAATTACAAAATAAAGTCGTCCTCATTACAGGAGGAGCAAAACGTGTTGGCGCCTGCATTAGCCGAGCGCTGCACGCGCATGGCGCAAATCTGATGATTCATTACAATACATCTAATAAAGAAGCCAAAGCGTTACAAGCAGAATTGAATTTAAAACGTAAAGACAGTGTGTCTATTATTCAAGGTGACTTGCTCAATATGTCTGTTGTTACCAGTTTGCCCGCAGAAACCATTAAACGATTTGGACAACTAGACATACTTATTAATAATGCCTCTACTTATGAGCCAACCGAAATTGGCAATATTAACGAAGACAACTGGCAAGAACTGATTGGCAGCAACTTGAAAGCACCTGTTTTTTTATGCCAAGCTGCTGCTAAAGAACTCAAGAAAAACAAAGGTTGTATTATCAACATTACTGATATGCATATCGAAAGCCCCAAAAAAGGCTATGTTGTTTATAGCGTAGCTAAAGCTGGCTTGGTTACTTTGACCAAATCATTGGCTACAGAGCTAAGTCCACATGTGCGCGTGAATGCGGTAGCGCCCGGCCCTGTACTTTGGCCAGAGAACAACCCGCAATTTGATGAGGTATATCGTAAACGCGTGATCTCACAAACCTTACTCAAAAGAATCGGCGACCCGTCAGATATCGCCAATGCCGTTAAATTCCTTGTCACAGATGCAGCGTTTATCACAGGTCATGTATTGGCTGTTGATGGTGGACGGTCGATTAATTTGTAGCATCAAAATTACTTCTTTACTACCTAGTTCATTGTCCAAAAAATTAGCACAGTCAATTTACTTTAATTTCTATTTTTCATTCAACCACTTACATCACATCAATAGCTTTTAGGCTATAATCCCTCGCTTATGAAAATCAAACACTATCCAGACAACGTGAGCAATAACTTTTTGAAGTTACGCAATCAGTTGATTAGCGCGACGGGTAAAGCTATTGGTGACTTCAATATGATTGCAGATGGCGATACGGTGCTGGTGTGTATGAGCGGCGGCAAGGATAGCTACACCATGCTAATGATGTTGTTGGCTTTGCAAGCGCGCGCGCCGATTAGCTTTAAGCTGATTGCGATGAATCTAGACCAGAAGCAACCGGGGTTCCCTGAGCATATTTTGCCTGCGTATTTTGAGCAGCTAGGTGTAGATTACCGCATCGTAGAAGCAAACACGTATGCTGTGGTGAAAGAAAAGATTCCTGAAGGTAAGACCACTTGCAGTTTATGCTCTAGATTACGCCGTGGCGTGATTTACACCACTGCTAAAAAGTTGGGCGCGAACAAAATTGCGCTGGGACACCACCGTGATGATATTGTAGAAACACTTTTTTTAAGTATGTTTTACGGTGCGAAGATGAAGGCCATGCCGCCTAAGCTGGCGACCAATGATAAGCAGAATATTGTGATTCGCCCATTGGCGTATTGCAGCGAGAAAGATATTGCAGCCTATGCACGCGGCATGGAATTCCCGATAATCCCTTGTAATTTGTGCGGCAGCCAAGAGAATTTACAACGCGTTAAAGTGAAAGAGATGTTAGCCGCATGGGAAAAAGAGCAACCTGGACGCGTGAATAATATCTTCCGTGCCATCGGCAATATTGAACCATCTCACTTAGCGGATACCGATTTATACGACTTTAAAGGATTAAGCCAATCCTTAATAACTGACGAAGACCCATTGTTTGGGGATATTGAAAGTGCGGGGAATGCCCTCAATATAGTGAGTGAAGTGGGCAATCGAATTGAATTTAGCCGAAATTAACACTAATTTGCATTGTTTTTACCTTATATAACGACTAATTCATTGTGCAACGTGACAGTTGCTTGCTATTATCTAAGCCATAATTTAAAAAAGTTACATTTTTTTACTACCTTACATGTCTAATTTACTCATTGTTGAATCACCTTCTAAAGCCAAAACACTGAAAAAATATCTTGGAAAAGATTTTGAAGTGTTGGCTTCGTATGGTCATGTCCGCGATTTGATTCCGAAAAACGGGGCTGTTGATCCTGAGAGTCAGTTTGCGATGAAGTATGACATTATCGACCGTAATAAAAAGCATGTTGATGCGATAGCGAAGGCGGTAAAGGCAGCAGACAATATCTTTCTGGCAACCGATCCCGATCGTGAAGGCGAAGCCATTTCCTGGCATATTGCAGAGATACTGGCAGATAAAAAACTATTAAAAAATAAGACGCTTAAACGTGTTGAGTTTAATGAGATCACGCAAACAGCGGTAAAGCATGCAATTGAACACCCGCGTGATATTGCGATGAATTTAGTCAATGCGCAACAAGCC
>CAXIBZ010000182.1:0-3948 GCA_964022105.1 uncultured Methylophilaceae bacterium | reverse complement strand
AAGGTGCCACGGTTTTCACGCATCTCATCTGCCGTTTGTGAATCGACATAAGCATAATCATGTTGTATCAATAATTCAGCAGCGTGATACATTTCGTCAAAATAATTTGACGCAAAATAAAGGTTATTTTCGTCGTCGTTTTCCCAGCCAAAGCCCAACCATTGCACCATCTCTGTAATGCTATCAACGTATTCTTGGCTTTCTTTCTCTGGGTTGGTATCGTCAAAACGTAAATGGCAAATGCCATCATAATCTTTTGCTAAACCAAAGTTTAAAAAGATGCTCTTTGCATGCCCAATATGCAGGTAACCATTAGGTTCGGGCGGGAAGCGTGTGCGAATTTTTGCCTTATCCACTGGCCCAGATTGATGATGCGTCGCATCTCCTGGGCTACTTGCCCATTGTTTTGTTGCGTATTTGTTTGCTTCCAAATCGCGCTCAATAATACCCCGAATAAAGTTAGAGCCAAGTGGGATGGGTTCTTTTTCTTTTGCCATGAATATGTTCCAAATAAGTTAATAACATTTTACACTAGCTTAAGCTTGCAAGCGTTAGCGTATGCTAAACTTTCGTTGTATATGAATTCGCTTACATTCCCAATCTTATATCAGTTGGCCAATGGTCAATTCCATTCTGGCGAGGTGTTAGCCAAGCAATTCAACGTTTCTCGTGCTACGATTTGGAATGCGATTCAACATGCACAAAGCTTAGGTATAGAGGTTTTTAGTGTTAGAGGTCGAGGCTATAAGCTACCAAAAGCGATCAGCTTGTTTGATAAAACACAAATCCTGCAGGCGATTGGCGTGGAACGTGAGTGGTTTCATGTAGAAGTGCTGGATGAAGTCGTTTCAACCAATACTTATTTAATGAAAGCTGCTGCGAATGGAGCGCCACATGCAAGTTGCGTCGTTGCACATATTCAAACCAATGGGCGCGGCAGAAGAGGGCGTACCTGGGTTTCTCATTTAGGCGCAAGCTTAACATTTTCACTATTATGGCGCTTTGATTGTGGCGCTGCTGCATTATCTGGTTTAAGTTTAGCCATAGGTGTTGGTTTGATTCGTGCGCTCAATGAGCTGGGGATCACATCTGCGCAATTAAAGTGGCCCAATGACGTCCTTGTTGGAAACAAAAAACTCGCAGGCATCTTAATTGATTTGCAGGGTGATTTAGATGGCCCAAGTGCTGCAGTCATAGGTGTTGGTATTAATGTAAATTTGCCTGAGCATATCAAAAAGAACATCGACCAACCTGCAATCGACCTTAATCACATTAGTGTCGAAGATATTAATCAAAACCAACTGCTGGGAACTATACTTAAACATTTTGCTAATGTTCTACGGCAATTTGAACAATCTGGGTTTGTCGGCATAAGGGATGAGTGGCTACAATATCATGCTTATCATCAACAAGCCGTGCGTTTATTAATGCCAGATGGACGCGATATTGAAGGACAAGTTGCTGATGTTGCAGATGATGGTATTTTATTAGTCAATACGGCATATGGCGTGCAGCGCTTTTCGGCTGGCGAAATATCACTAAGAGCTATTGTCTAGTGAAAAAATAAGGATCATAAAAAATGCTGATGGTGATTGATGCTGGCAATACCAGAACAAAATGGGCAAAAGTACAAGAAGATTGCAAACTAACTGCTATGCAAGCAACATTGAATACCAAATTGTTAACATCAGCACTTAAGCGGCAGTTGGCAACTGCAGATAAAGTCTTGATAGCCAATGTAGCAGGAGATCCAATTGCTAACCAGCTAAACATTATGATGCCTCCAGATTTAAAACCAGCATTCCTCACACCAGAGATAGAAACTTGTCAGGTTATTAATCACTATCAGCAACCGAATACCTTAGGCGCAGATCGATGGGCAGCGCTAATCGCAGCGTGGCATATGCATAAACAACCTTCAATAGTCATCAATGCAGGTACAGCAATTACAATTGATGCTCTGGGAAAAGACAAGGTTACAAAAAAAGGTGAATATCTGGGGGGTACTATCATGCCAGGTTTACGGTTATTATATGGCGCTTTGTCTGATAAAACGGCAAATCTCACAGCGGGCGCAGGAGGAAAGATTGACGTTTTTCCCAGAAATACGAATGATGCGATTGAAACAGGCTGTATGAATGCAATTGTCGGGGCTGTTGTTTTGCAGATGAAACAATTAGAAAAGCATTGCGCTTTTTTACCCAAAATTGTGATTAGTGGTGGCGATGCAGTTAAAATTGCAGAAGCATTAAATCATCATCTAAAAAGAGTGATTGTTGCAGAGAGTTTAGTGCTACAAGGTTTGGCACTTATCGGGGAAGAGTTAGTATGAGATTGTGGATGTGGTTGTTAGTTTTATTGAATGTTGGGTTGTTAGTCTATTTTAATATGGATACTTTGGCGCCAAAGGCACAAGTAGTCCGCACAGAGGTGAATCCAGAGAAGCTAAAACTATTATTGGATGAAGACTTCGCTAATCTAACCAAAAAGGAATATACCTCACCATCTACCGCTAATAGTTGTTATAAATGGGGCAAATTTACAACTGCCAGTTTGCCGGCAGCACAAGAAGTTATTGCAAATTTAGGCCTAGCAGCAGATATTGTTGAAGAAATACTTAGAATATATGGCTTTGATAAAATTGAACGCCTAGGCGTTGAAGAGTTATATATCGTTCAAGATTCACAATGGCGTAATGCAATATCTTTTGGTTTGGTTAGTGAAGAGCCACTTGCCAATGCATTGCTCAAAGAACTCAAGGCTAAAGGCGTAAGAAATGCAGTTAAGTCATTACGCAGTCAGGGAGCAGCTAGCACTAGCCTGCTTGCAAAAGATGTTACTTCTGAAGTAGCTGTTGAGCTATATAAGGTAAGGCCAGAGTTTGTGGGTACGGAAGTAAGACCAGTGCCTTGCCCGTAATCACTTAATTAAAATAATATAAAGCCAGCATTGCTGGCTTTTTTATTATGATGTTAGTAATAAATCGTTATTTTTGCGCTTTAACAAAAGCCGCATGTTTTTTATGCGCTGCTTGTTTACTAACGTCTAGCGCTTCTGCGATTTTGGCCCACGTCCAACCTTGCTTTAACGCCTCAACCACGGCTTTTTGCTCCAATTTATCAGCCAGCCTTCGCATAGATAGCACTGCTGCAAACGCATCTTCAGGCTGCTTGGGGCTGGGTGGTGATTTTTTAGATTTCATCCATCAACTTTAGTTGACAAATAATTCTTTGTCAAATAGTTATGTCAATATTGGTTGACATTTTATTTCGTCAATTATAATTGACAATTAAAGTTAAATTAAATGAAGATTATTAATAATAAAGTCAACTTATGTTGACATAAATAAAAGTCAATAAAAATTGACATACTGTTGGTTATGTTATTGATTATAAGTTATTAAGTTTATAAACTTCAATTTTAAGAGTGAAGATTTATTTTTGAAAGTATAAGGAATCTGTAAAATATTTCAGCCACTAACTCTTTTTCTCTGCCATTAAGCAGAGTTTTGGTTACCATTGACATCAGCATAGTGATACATGAATATGTAATAGTAGACATGGAACAAATATTAATACCGGCATAAACAATGCCCACAGAGCATTGCAGTGATAAAAAAACAAAAGGTAGTCAGAACAATAATAAGGAAAATTACGAAAGCATTAACTGGTTCTTTAGGAACACTTGCGCATGCATACTTGGTCAATGGCTTTGGTGCGCTTGCTAGCGTAATCAGCAACTCAACACACTTGTTGCACCGCTTTATCGCCGAACTGATAACACATATCTGGCGGCGCCTTGTTATCGCCAGAGCACTACTCAGATAGCCCAATATTCTCATTTTTGATGAAGCCGTGAGCAACCTCGACCAAAGTACATCAGCCCGCGTAGGGCGGACTCGCATGCAGTCCGCCGCATGTAAGTAATCTACCGTTTCTTTGGCGGCAT
>CAXIBZ010000181.1:0-3949 GCA_964022105.1 uncultured Methylophilaceae bacterium | reverse complement strand
TGCGTTATCTCTTGGTCTAGCTATGTTGGCAGTCTACCGTACAAGAAAAAAAGTAAAAAGTAATGCTGAATTAATTGCTTCAATTATTAATATTGTCTTAATGTATATTGTCATTGTTTGGATGGTGATTGAAGCGATTGATCGTATCAGTCAGCCTCGGGAAGTTATGGGTTCTTATGTCATTGTGATTGCATTGATTGGGCTAATTATCAATGTCATTGTTGTTAAGCAATTACATCATGATAACTCGGAAAAAAGTTTAAATCATCAAGCAGCGCTTTTGCATGTGATTGGAGATTTATTGGGTTCTATTGCAGCACTAGCAGCAGGGTTAGTTATCTATTTAACTGGATGGTTGCTAATTGACCCGGTGCTTTCTTTGTTTATATCATTGTTATTACTTATTGCGACAATAAATCTCAGTAAGCAGGTTTGGACAAGTCTAACAGGAAGGCGACTTAGACATGTGCATCGACACTAAGTCGGCAGAAATACAAAAGTGAATTTCATTGTTTGTCTATTTTTCATGTTTTTATAGGAGATTGAACATGCCGTTTGTGAATGTAAAAATAGCTGGAAGCGTGACCAAAGAACAAAAAAAGGAAATTGCTAAAGAAATTACAGAGACACTAAGTAAACACGCGCATAAGCCTGTAAATTATACCTACATTGTTTTTGAAGAGATTGACCACGAGGATTGGGCAATTGGTGGTCAGCTGCTGGGTTGATGTTTTAATGAAGTAAGATTTAAAAATTTTATTTTTCTAGATTTTTAATCCATTTGAGTAATGGTGCCCATTGCTCGAGGTCTTTTTTAGCTTTGTAAGCAGGCATCTCAAATATGCTAATGCCGTGCTCAGCAGTATGGGCGTATATTTGCGCATTACGCAAATTGCCAATGACTGGAAACCCACTATCGTTAAGGTATTCGGCAAGATTTTCAGCGGCTTTGGTTCGGCTCGCTACGCGCATACCGAGCATGGCGACAAAAGTACGTTCCTTTCGCACGGCTTTTTCAGCTTTGAGTATGTTGATAAACTCTTGTGTAGCATTGATATCATAGGTTGAAGCTTGCATCGGTACGATTACCCAGTCTGCTTCTTTAACCGCATCACTTAGCTTATCTCCACGGATTCCTGCAGGTGAATCAATAATCGCAATTTCTATATTTTTTTTCTTGGCGAGTACATCGCGATTATTGGCGCTGCTAATTTTTGATAAGTGCTCAGGCCTTCTACGAACCCAGCTAAAAGAAGATTGTTGTTTATCCAAGTCAAGGAGGCAAACATTTTTGCCATTGCTGGCATAATAGCCTGCTAGATTAGTTGATAAGGTCGTTTTTCCACTTCCACCTTTGGGATTTGCAATCAAGATTTTGATCATCACGCTTTCCAGTGCGGTTGGTTAAGTCTACATAAGATAATAGTTTAACTCATGATTTTTTATTTTTCTTATTTTCTTTTTCACGCAAAGTAGCTACTTTTTGTTTCCATTCTATAAGCTGTTCGTCTTCTAACTCGAGTTGAATAGCTATTGCTTCTTCTTCTGTTAGTTTATCTTTTTCTAGTCGTTTAGGTAATTTACCAGTCATGCGTGAAAGTACACGCTCTCTTTGCTCTCCTGAAAGTTCCTTTGCTTTTGATATATAGTCTTTCTTACTTGGTGTCATGTTTTTCCCCTAATTTTTACCAGCAGCTAATATAGCTGATTTTTGCAAAATTTTCTGTGACATAATTATGACAAAAATGCGTTTTTCTATGACTAGTTTTGACTCGATATGAAGTACACAATTGAGGGTCATTAATGCATTACTTTTGTATTAGCTGTTAAAATTAGTCGATGTTTGATCCGAAGCCAATTTTAAAAAATCTGCCTAATTTACCTGGTGTTTATCGCATGAAAAATGCCGAAGGTGCTGTTATTTATGTTGGCAAAGCGAAGGATATTAAAAAACGTGTATCGAGTTACTTTAATAAAAATATACCTAGTCCCAGAACACGTATGATGGTCTCTCAAATTGAAGATATAGAGACGACAGTAACGCGGACAGAGGCGGAGGCATTGCTATTAGAGAGTAATCTTATTAAAAGTATGATGCCTCGTTATAACGTATTGTTTAGGGATGATAAATCTTATCCTTATATCGCACTAACCGCAGATGCGTATCCGCGACTAGCTTTTCACCGTGGTGCACAAAGAAAGAATACACAATACTTTGGGCCGTTCCCCAGTAGTACTGCCGTACGTGAAAGCATTCAATTATTACAAAAAGTATTCAAGTTACGCACCTGTGAGAACTCTGTATTCTCCAATAGAACAAGACCTTGTCTGCAATATCAAATAGAGCGTTGTACTGCACCCTGTGTCGATTATATTAGTGTCGAAGATTATCAGCATGATGTTCAACATGCTGCGATGTTCTTGCAAGGGAAAGCAAATGAGGTGTTGAATGCATTGGGAGAAAAAATGAATAAAGCAGCGCAAACGCAAGCATATGAGTCTGCTGCTGTATTCAGGGATCGCATACAGGCCCTTAGGCAGGTACAAGCGAAGCAGTTTGTGAGTGACTTCAGTGTATCTGATGCTGATGTGGTCGCCTGTGCTAGTTTGCACGGACAACATTGTATCAATTTGGTGATGATTCGTGGCGGGCGGCATATCGGTGATAAAAGCTTTTTCCCCAAAAACACTCAGGATGCAACCTTAATAGAGACGGTTGAAGCTTTCCTGACGCAGCACTATATGGCACAAAATACGCCACCATTAATTGTATGTGGCGTCGACATTGATGCTAAGGGTTTTGCTGCAATATTTTCAGAACAGGCAGATCGTAAAATTAGGATTATTAACAATGCTATCGGTGATAAGCGCATCTGGTTGAAAATGGCACAAACCAATGCAGAGTTGGCACTTAGTCAACGTGCTGCCAGCTCGGCAAATCAAGCTGCTAAGTTGGTCGCACTAAGAGAAGCATTACATCTAGCTGAAACAGTAGAACGTATTGAGTGTTTTGACATTAGTCATACGATGGGTGAGGCAACAGTAGGTAGCTGTGTGGTTTTTGATAAAGGGGATATGCAAAACAGTGAGTACAGACGTTATAACGTTAAAGGTATTACCCCAGGCGATGATTATGCTGCGATGAGGGATGTTTTATCGCGTCGCTATAAGAAAGTAGCGGCGGGTGAGGGGGTTCGCCCTGATCTAGTGTTTATAGACGGAGGCAAAGGTCAGTTGGGTGTTGCAGTGGAAGTCATGCATGTAGTTGGTCTCGATGATATTTTGCTTATTGGGATAGCTAAAGGCGAAGAGCGTAAACCAGGATTAGAAACAATGATTTTTTCTGATACAGGAGAGATGCTGAATTTAGAACAGAACAATAAAGGTTTACATTTGTTGCAGCAGATTAGAGATGAAGCTCATCGTTTTGCGATTACTGGGCATCGCGCAAAACGAGCAAAAGCCCGGATAACATCCACTTTGGAAGATATTGAAGGCGTAGGTGCAAAGCGCCGAAAGGCGTTATTAACGCGCTTTGGTGGATTAGATGGGGTAAAAAATGCTAGCATAGACGAGTTAATGCAAGTTGATGGTATTAGCCCAAGCTTAGCAGAAAAAATTTACGCGCAGTTCCATTAAAATTATTATAAAGAATGATCAATCATGTTTTGGAATATTCCTAATATATTAACGGTACTCAGGATTGTGCTTATTCCAGTATTTGTGGGTATTTTTTACTTACCACATAATATATTTACATTGGATACAGAGCCTACTCATACAATCAATTTAATTGCAGCTACTATTTTTGCATTAGCCTCTTTTACAGACTGGTTGGATGGCTATTTGGCTAGAAAGTACAATCAAACCAGTAGCTTTGGTGCATTTTTAGATCCCGTAGCAGATAAACTAATGGTTACTGCCGCCCTTATTGTACTGGTAGAGTTTG
>CAXIBZ010000180.1:0-3957 GCA_964022105.1 uncultured Methylophilaceae bacterium | reverse complement strand
TATGGCTTAAGAGAGAGTGATATTCTTCCCATAGAAAGCTTACAAGATCGATCTACACATAAAGTTTTTACGGCTATATTTGTTGGATCTATTGGTGTTCGTAAGGGCGCACATTTGCTTGTGAAGTATTGGTGCGAATCAAAAATTAAAGGTAAATTGAAGCTGGTTGGTAACATCGACGAAGAAATTAAACCAATTCTTAAGCCTTATTTGGATAGAGATGATATTGAGCATGTACCTTTTGTAAAAGATTTAAGCGATATTTACCGTGAAGCAGATGTATTTGTGTTGCCCACATTAGAAGAAGGTAGCCCTTTAGTCACTTATTTAGCACTAGGTGCTGGATTACCATCAATCGTGTCTCCAATGGGCAGTGGTGGTCTTATTGAGGATGGTGTTGAAGGCGCTGTTATTGAACCACATGATGCAGATGGCTGGATGCAGGCATTGCAACAATTATCAAAAGACCCTGATTTACGTATGCAATTAGGTCAGAATGCTTATAAAAAAGCGCCTAGTTACTTATGGTCAGAAGTCGGACGAAAGCGCGCTCAGGCTTTACTAGCAAGAGCTTAATCAAATCTGAAACACCTCCTCATCAACTACAGCTTGCTTTGCCATATAAGGCAGAATATAGTTGTATTCAACATTATCACAAATAATTTTCAAATAGCTGCTTTCGGGCGATTATTCAAGTATATTAAGACTCATGACCAAACATAAAAATTCAAGACGCAATAACGACCCTTACGCCAAACGCGAAGCATCACAATATGAAACACCATTACCAAGTAGAGAGCTTATTCTAAAAATACTTACCGAACAGGGTGTACCGATGGCAATGGAGCCATTATATGAAATACTGGAAATTGCAGAAGACGAGCATGATATTTTTTCGCGACGCATCAATGCAATGGAACGTGATGGTCAAATTATGCGTAACCGCAAAGGCCTGTTGTGTTTGCCAGAGAAAATAGAGGCCATCGCTGGTGTTGTGCAAGGACACCCAGATGGTTTTGGTTTTCTTGTGCCAGATAACAAAGAAAAGCATCCTGATGATTTATTTCTTTCTAATAAGGAAATGCAACAAGTCATGCATGGTGACCGAGCCATGGTACGGGTCTCTGGACTTGACCGTAGAGGACGACCAGAAGGTAAAATAGTCGAAGTGCTAGAGCGCGCAAACGACACAATTGTTGGGCGTGTCATGCAAGGTCATGGCGTGACAATTGTAGCAGCCGAAGATAAACGCATTAATCAAGATATTTTAATCCCATACCATCTAGACATGGGTGCTAAAGTTGGACAAGTTGTGGTTGTCCAAATGACAGAGCAGCCATCTAAACATGCGCATCCAATGGGAAAAATTGTTCAGATACTGGGTAACTATGCTGATAGTGGCATGGAAATAGAAATTGCCTTGCGTAAACACAAATTACCACACCAATTCTCACCTGCCGCAATTGCGCAAGCCGAGGCAATTCCAAAAACAGTTCAACCTTCTGATTATAAGGGGCGTATTGATTTACGCGCTTTACCTTTAATTACGATAGATGGTGAGACAGCACGTGACTTTGATGATGCCGTTTACGCAGAGCCTAAAGACGCTGGATGGCGCTTGGTGGTTGCAATCGCTGATGTCAGTCATTATGTAAGACCTAATGACCCATTAGATAAAGATGCATTTGAGCGTGGAAACTCCATCTACTTTCCAAGACGTGTAATACCTATGTTGCCAGAGGCGTTGTCTAATGGGCTTTGCTCACTAAATCCTGATGTTGAACGCTTGTGTATGGTGTGTGATATGGAGGTGAGTGCAAGTGGTGTTGTGGAAAAATATCAATTCTACCCCTCTGTGATGCTATCAAAAGCAAGGATGACTTATACCAAAGTAGCTGATATGCTGGATAACCCGCAAGGTGAAACGGCTAAAGAATATGCCCATATCATGCCGCAAGTGCAAAACCTTTATGCGTTATATAAAACAATGTTGATACAGCGTAAACAACGTGGTGCGATCGAGTTTGAAACTGTTGAAACGATGATGGTTTTTAATGATGACGGGAAGATTGACCGAATCATACCAACGGAAAGAAACGAAGCACACAAAATTATTGAAGAGTGCATGTTGGCGGCAAATGTGTGTGCTGCCAACTTTTTGGAAAAAGTAAGTCATGAAGCTATTTTCCGTGTGCATGAAGGCCCTAGTGAGGAAAAGCTTGAGCTTCTCAGAACATTTATGGCCGAATTTGGCTTTAGTGTAACTGGCGGAGATAAACCACATGCAAAAGATTACGCCAAACTGATGGATCAAATTAAAGGTCGCCACGATCAACAGTTGTTACAAACGGTGCTATTGAGATCAATGCAGCAAGCAGTTTATCAACCTGAAAATTTAGGTCATTTTGGACTTGCCTATGAAGCTTACACACATTTTACTTCTCCGATTAGGCGCTATCCAGATTTGCTTGTTCATCGGGCGATAAAAGCAGCAATTAACAAGCAAACCTACAAAATTAAAGACTGGGCAGCTATCGGTGAACACTGCTCGATGACGGAACGTCGTGCAGATGATGCCAGTCGTGATGTTACCAATTGGCTTAAGTGTTATTACATGCAAGATAAGGTTGGAGAAGTATTTGAGGGCACTATTTCTGGTGTCACTTCATTTGGTGTATTTGTTGCGTTAGATGATGCTTATGTTGAAGGACTATTACACGTTACAGAATTGGGTAATGATTATTTTCATTATGATAAAGCCCATCATGAAATGGTTGGAGAGCGTACTCATGTTAAATATAGGCTTGGCGACCGTGTGAAGGTAAAAGTTGCCAGAGTAGATTTAGAAACCACTAAAATAGACTTTACTCTAATTGCTAAATTAACATCCGCTAAAGACGCAACCACACCAAAAGATAATGATAACA
The DNA here is from genome assembly GCA_964022105.1 of uncultured Methylophilaceae bacterium. Taxonomy (GTDB): domain Bacteria; phylum Pseudomonadota; class Gammaproteobacteria; order Burkholderiales; family Methylophilaceae. The sequence continues at coordinate 1,030 of CAXIBZ010000180.1, read as the reverse complement.
AGCCTTTACAAGTAAAAGTTGAGCCAAAACGACCTGCCAAAAAAGCTGTTAAGCGTAAAACAACATCTCCAAAGAAAACCAAATCGAATACCAGCCGAAAAAGCAGCGCTAGAAAGAAAAGATAAACAATGAGTGAACCAAGAATTTTATTTGGCTTTCATGCTGTACAAAGTCGTATGCGTCAGCATGCAGCAAGCTTGCAAGAAATTCTAATTGATCAAGACCGTGTAGATCCGCGAATGAAAGACTTACTAAAACTCGCAGAAGCAGCAAATATACGCGTCATGCAAGTGGACAGATCTAGATTAGATGGTATTGCAGGTAAAAATGGACGACATCAGGGCGTGATAGCGCGTGTCGTAGATTCACCAATGCCTTATAAAGACATTCACGATATTTTAGAGTCAAATCTGACAGAGCCGCCTTTTTTCTTGATTTTGGATGGAGTAGAAGACCCACATAACTTAGGTGCCTGTTTGCGTGTCGCTGATGCTATGGGTGTGCATGCTGTTATTGCTCCAAAGGATCGTGCTGTAGGCTTAAATGCAACGGTGAGAAAAGTAGCGAGTGGTGCAGCAGAAACGGTACCGTTTATAGTAGTCACCAACTTAGCACGTACCATTCGGGAGTTAAAAGATGCTGGTGTGTTTGTGATTGGCACCACGATGGACTCAAATAGCACTTTGCTTAATACCAAATTAGATGGGCCGATTGCGTTGGTTTTAGGTGCAGAAGGCGATGGAATACGTCGTTTAACTGCACAAAGCTGTGATGCTTTAGTCACTATTCCAATGTTTGGCTCTGTTGAGAGTTTAAATGTGAGTGTAGCAAGTGGTATTTGTTTATATGAAGTTCGCAGACAAAGGAATATGAATAAGGTTTGAGGTTTTTCTTAGCCAGGAAATGTAATTTCTGGGTTGAACATTTACGCAAGTACACACTCAATCAAATACTTCGTAAATCAACTCTGAAGATTTAGTTCAACAATAGTAAACTGAGTACGCACTGTTACTGTTTTTTTGTGCCTAAT
>CAXIBZ010000179.1:0-3974 GCA_964022105.1 uncultured Methylophilaceae bacterium | reverse complement strand
CTATTTTTTTAACCATCGAAGCACTGATTTCAGCTGAGTGTCGTTGTAGCGTTAAATCTGGATCTTTATACAATCCATTTAGCTTAGTGGTGTCTTGTAAATACTCTAGAAATGCATGTGCTAGCTCTTGTGCTTTTGGTGACCTAAAACCAATCGAGTAAGTCATGCAGGTATCATCCTCAGCAATACCGTGATGTGCAACATTTGGCGGTAAATATAGCATGTCGCCTGGTTCTAGTATCCATTCATGCTCAGCTTCAAAATGCTTAAGGATAGCGAGTGGGGCATTTTCAATTAAAGTTAAATCAGCTTGTGTATTGATTTTCCAGCGTCTTTTGCCACTGCCTTGTAATAAAAATACATCGTATGCATCTACGTGCGCGCCGACTGAGCCGCCAGTTGGCGCATAGCTCACCATCAAGTCATCAAGTCGTACATGTGGAATAAAATTGAATTGGCTTAATAAGTCAGCAGCCTCTGGCAGATGATGGTTCACGCTTTGCACAAGCAGAGACCAGTTTGTATTTGGTAATGAAGAGAACACAGCCTCATCAAAAGGACCATGATCTACCGACCACTGATCATTTTTAAGCTTCACAATCCGCGACTGTGCATCTTCCTCGCACGCTAGCCCTGCGAGTTCATCAGGGGTTAATAAACCTTTAAAGTTTGGAATTGCTTGCCGAATCAAAAGCGGTTTTTTTTGCCAGTATTCAGACAAAAATTGGCTGGGGCTTAAGTTGTTTAATAATGGCAACGATTTTTCCATGATGGCATTCTAAACGTGAATTAATTTTAATGAAAATATTTGCATCGATATACAGGTGGGTATATAGTAACTATTAACAACCAATAATAATAACGTTTACATATTTGATATAGGGAGATGTTGTCAATGAATAAGCCTGTCGATTTAGATGTGAAAAAATTTCATGGCGGATGCCCACATGATTGTCCGGATACTTGCTCCATGGTCTATGAGGTTGAGGATGGAAAGCTTAAAAGCGTAAAAGGGAATCCTGACCATCCGATGACACGGGGCGGGCTATGCGTTAAGTTAAAGGATTACGAAAAAAGACATTATCACCCTAATCGTTTGCTATACCCAATGAAGCGCACTGGCCCCAAAGGCAGTAAGCAGTTTGAAAGAATCAGCTGGGATGAGGCGCTTGAAACCATAACAACAAAATGGAAAAAAATTATTGCAGAAGATGGTCCTCAAGCCATCATGCCCAATAGCTATTTGGGCAACCAAGGCTTGGTGCATGGTTTAAATGGTGGAGACGCATTCTTTAATCGCATGGGCGCTACAGTCACCGAGCGCACTTTTTGTGGGGAAGGGTCATGTACAGCTTGGCTACTAACTGTGGGTCCGACAGCAGGTGTTGATCCAGAAAGTTTCGCTCATTCAAATTATATTGTGATTTGGGCTTGTAATTCTGTGAGTACTAACCTTCATCACTGGCATATTGTGCACGAAGCGCAAAAACGTGGTGCAAAAGTGGTCGTGGTGGACTCATACGCCTCAAAAACAGCAAAAGAGGCAGATTGGCATATTGCACCGAAGCCTGGAACCGATGGTGCATTGGCAATGGCCATGATGCATGTGATTATTGAAGAAGGTCTGCAAGATCAAGACTATATTGATCAATATACAGAAGGTTATGCCGACTTGGCTGCACGTGCAAAGACACGTACACCAGAGTGGGCGGAAAAAATTACTGGGGTGCCAGCAGCTGACATTCGTCAATTTGCCCGTGAATACGCCACAACAGCACCTGCTGCTATTCGTTTAGGTGTCGCACTAGAGCGTAATTACGGCGGTAGCCAAGCAATTCGTGCTGTGACATGTTTACCAGCTCTGATAGGCGCTTGGCGTCATGTTGGTGGTGGGGCATTACAATTCCCAGTATGGGAACACCCATACAAATTTGATGTGATTTGCCGTCCAGATTTAATACCTGAAGGTACACAGGTTGTAAACAATTTGCAATTTGGTCGTGCGTTGTTGGGCGAGTTAAATCTAAAAACACCGATTAAATCGGTGATGGTATGGAATACTAATCCACTCACACAAGCACCAGAGACCGATAAGATTGCTAAAGGCTTAGAGCGAGAGGATTTATTTACTATCGTTGCTGACCACTTTATCTCTGATACTGCAGCCTATGCTGATATTGTTCTTCCGGCTGCCATGGGTGCCGAGATGGAAGATATGGTGCTGTCATGGGGGCATTTATATCTCACTTATAATGAAAAATGTATCGACCCACCTGGGGAGGCGCTACCAAATCAAGAAATATTTAGGCGTCTTGCCAATTTAATGGGTTATGACGATGATAACTTCAAATGGAGTGACAGTGAGTGCTTGCAAAACTATGTTGACTGGGACGCGCCTACTTGCGATGGTATAGATTTAAACTATCTTCGCCAGCACGGTTTTGCACGATTAAAAGATTTTGGTGGTAAAGATGTACGCGCTCGTCACGCAAAAGGCAACTTCCCGACACCAACAGGCAAATGTCATTTTAAAGTCGATGGTGCTAAAAACTTTGTTGCAGGGCCATTCCGCCAAATGTATGAAGGTTTTCAACCTGGTGAAGATATTGATCCGTTGCCAGATTATGTTGAATCGCGTGAATCGCCAGATACTAATCCAGAGTTGGCTGCGAAGTACCCGCTCAGCATTATTTCGCCTAAGAGTCATGCTTTCTTAAATTCTTGCTATGCCAATATGGATAGCCAGCAAAAAGCACAAGGTGAGCAATTTGTGATGATGAGTGCGCTTGATGCCAATGCACGTAATGTGAAGAATGGCGATACAGTCAAAGTGTTCAATGACCGTGGTGCATTTGAGGGTAAAGCGATTATTACAGCAGATGTGAATGCAGGTATCGTCGTTGCATCATTAGGATATTGGCGTCAACTGAATAAGGGCACTGTTAACTCAATTAGTCTGGCCGAGTTTGGTGATATGGGCCACTCTGCTAGTTTTAGCGATAACCTGGTTCAGGTAGGGTTGGCATAGCGATATATAGCAATACAAAAGCCGCGTCAGCGGCTTTTGTATTGCTAATTAAGGCTTGGTATTGAAAATATAGCGCATGATAATTACTTATTTTTTCCATGAGAAAAGATGGAAAGTGATTTAACATTCCACCAACTTAAGTTGGTTTTCTAATCCCTTTAGACATAAAAACAACTTAATTCATTGTAACTAATCTCGATATTCATTCTATATATATTAACGATTTGATATAAATAATCTATTTTACTCATCATTGTTAATGTTACAAAATACTCTAAAGAAATTTAAACACTTGCTTAACCTAAGTAAATAAAGCGTTGATTTAGATTTAATTAGTAATAGTTTGTTTAGTTATTTTTGAGTTCCTGGAAACATTGACTAAAAGGAGAGTTAACTCATGATTAAATTAGCGATATATAGTTATGTTTTACCATTTTTAGCTCTTATTTTTTGGACTACACATGCTTTAGCAAAAATCGATTATGGTGCTAATTCAGATAGTAAGAGCTCTTGCTATGAGTCCCAGTTAAATAATTACGAAGTAAATTATCGGGCTGCTGTTATGGAAAATACCCTTGGTCTAATGTACTTAAAAGGATATGGCACTGAAAAAGATTTAGCAAAAGCATTTCTTTGGTTTAATAAAGCAGCTAATCGAGGGTTGCCAGAATCAAAGCATAATCTTGGTTTAATGTATGCAAATGGATACGGTGTTAAAAAAGATATATCAAAAGCATACACTTGGTTTCACAAAGCAGCTTTATTAGGAAATGTAAAATCCATGGCAACGATCGCTAGCTACCACATTGACGGACTAATTGGAAAAAAAAACTTACTGCTTGCGCATGTTTGGTTTGATTTAGCAGGTATACATGGATTAGAAGGTGCGCATAAGTACAGGGATAATATAGCGATGTTGCTACCGCAAGAATATATTAATATAGCA
>CAXIBZ010000178.1:0-4020 GCA_964022105.1 uncultured Methylophilaceae bacterium | reverse complement strand
GCTCGCGGCTTTTTGCTTGGTGCTACAGCTGGAAGAACTACATTAAATGGTGAAGGCTTGCAGCATGAAGATGGTCATAGCCATTTAATGTCCGCCACCATCCCTAATTGCGTATCGTATGACCCAACATTTGCCTATGAGCTAGCAGTCATTATTCAAGAAGGCTTGCGTCGCATGGTGCAAAACCAAGAAGATGTTTATTACTACATCACCTTGATGAATGAAAACTATAGCCACCCCGCTATGCCAAAAGGCAGCGAAGAAGGCATCTTAAAAGGTATGTATAACTATAGTAAATCCAAAGCCAAAGGCGAAAAAGTACAGCTTATGGGTAGTGGTGTCATCTTACGTGAAGTCATTGCCGCAGCCGACTTATTGGAAAAAGATTGGGGTGTTTCTGCAGACGTATGGAGTGTACCAAGCTTCACTGAATTGCGTCGCGAAGGTTTGGATTGTGATCGTTGGAACCTACTCAACCCAGAGAAGAAGCAACGCATCAGTTATGTTGCAGCATGCCTTAAAGATGCTAAAGGCCCCGTGATTGCCTCAACAGATTACATGAAAAGCTTTGCTGAGCAAATTCAACGCTTTGTACCTAATACATTTGTAGCACTTGGTACAGATGGTTATGGTCGCTCCGATAGCCGTGAAGCACTGCGCGATTTCTTTGAAGTCGATCGACACTATGTGGTCGTAGCAGCATTAAAAGCGTTGAGTGAAGAAGGAAAACTACCAGTTGCTAAAGTGACTGAAGCAATAAAAAAATACAAGCTTAACCCAAACAAACCTAATCCAAGCCTCATTTAACTTGTGGATTGGTACGGAGTAAATAAATGAGTGTAAAAGATATTTTAGTGCCTGATATTGGCGATTTCGATTCGGTTGAAGTGATTGACGTGCTTGTCGCTCCCGGTGATACCGTTGCGATAGATGACTCTCTAGTTACTGTTGAGTCTGACAAAGCTTCTATGGATATTCCTGCACCTGAAGCAGGTATTGTTAAAGAAGTAAAAGTAAAAGTTGGCGACAAAATTGCAGAAGGTCATTTAATTATCACGCTTGAGCCTAGCGCAGCTGAAACAGCAAAACCTGTGGAAACTACTCCGCCAGCTCCAGCTCCAGCGCCGGCAGCGGCAGCGGCAGCGGCACCGGTAAAGGATATAGCAAAAACAGAAGCACCTGAGCCCAGCCGCCCAGCGCCAGAACCGCCAAAACAAGTACAGCCAACTAACAAACCTATGCCAGTTGGTGCACATGTAGATACCAACAGAGAAAGAAAATCACATGCCAGCCCATCTGTGCGCAAGTTTGCACGTGAGTTAGGCGTTGATCTTAAATTCGTACAAGGCACTGGGCCTAAAAACCGGATTCTTTCAACAGATGTACAAAACTACGTTAAAGAAGAATTAACCAAACCACGCGCTGATAATATGGGTGCAGGCATTGGTGCTTTTGCTACATTAGCTATGCCGGTTATTGACTTTACAAAATTTGGTGAAATAGAAACCAAGCCATTATCACGCATTAAAAAACTATCTGGCGCGAATCTACACCGCAATTGGGTAACTGCACCGCATGTCACACAATTTGATGAAGCAGATATCACAGATTTGGAGGATTTCCGCAGATCAATGAAGGCGGAAGCAGAAAAGCGTGGTGTTAAACTAACGATGCTTGCATTCCTTATTAAAGCTTCGGTAAATGCGCTCAAGGCGTACCCTAGCTTTAATGCGTCGCTTTCAGCTGATGGTGACAACTTGATTCTAAAAAATTACTACAACATTGGTTTTGCCTGTGATACGCCTGATGGTTTAGTTGTCCCAGTGGTTAAAGATGTCCAGCGCAAAGATGTGCTTGATATCGCAGCTGATTTAATGGACTTGTCCAGCAAGGCGCGAGAACGCAAACTTAAAGTTGAGGAAATGCAAGGAGGCTGCTTTACGATCTCAAGCCTAGGTGGCATTGGTGGCACTATGTTTACGCCAATTATTAATTGCCCTGAGGTTGCAATTTTAGGCGTATCTCGCTCTAGCATGAAACCTATCTATAACGAAGAAAATGACGATTTTGAAGCAAGGCTGATGCTACCGTTATCACTTTCTTATGACCATCGCGTCATTGATGGTGCAGATGGGGCGCGTTTCACAAGTCACTTAAGGATGATGTTAAGTGATGTAAGAAGGTTACTACTCTAGCAACATATTAAAGGCGCGCAAGCGCCTTTTTTATTATTTTTTAATATGGAATCTATTAGGAGTTTTGCGCCAATTGCACACCCATCTGCGCATATACTCATTTTAGGCAGTATCCCTAGTATTGCTTCTCTGGAAGCGAGCCAGTATTACGCGCACCCTAGAAACGTATTCTGGCCGATAATGGGTAAGATATTTAACTTTGAAGCCTCATCATCCTATCAAGTCCGCCAAAATGCCCTTAAAAGTGCTGGCGTGGCCGTATGGGATGTATTGCAAACTTGTGTCAGGATAGGTAGCTTAGATAGCAGCATTCAGGCGGGTTCGCGTATACCAAATGATTTTTCGACTTTTTTCAAACACCACCCACATATTCGTTTAATTGCGTTTAATGGTAGTGAGGCTGAACGGTACTTTCAAAAAACAGTGATGACAAAACTCGATCTTAATGGTGTGAAGTTTTTAAAGTTACCATCTACTAGTCCTGCCCATACAATACCATTTAATGAAAAATTAGCTGCATGGCAGGCAATTAAAACGGTAAAAACTTAAAAAACATCACCCATTGCTAGTCTTTCTGAGCAATCAATTGACAAGCCAAAGCACTGGCATAGGGCATGGATTGTAGTGCCAATAATGTAACCCATAACTGTGCATCTTGGTTATCAAAACCTCTCGTTTGCAACATCGCATACGCTGCTAATACTAAAGCGAGCAAGATTAAAAACTCCTCACGAATCGGATTGAGAATGTTCCACTTACTACTCACGGCTTTGCCTTTTGCTGTTACCACAAATACACCAGCTTTTTTGGCAAGGCCCATCATCACGCCACGCGCAATCGCATGCGACAACCCCAAACTAGCGAGAGATGCACCCCAAATATCAATCCACTTACACTGCATGGTCTTGCGATATAAAACCGGCCCTAGAGCAGCCTTGATGACTAAAAAGCACAGGATAGGCACAATCATAATTGAAACGGGTAAACTGAATGTGCCTGGGAAAAACAGCATCAATAGTGTCCAACCAATTGATCCTATGGTAAAAATGAGCTGGAGTGCATCACCTAACCAACCGAACCAACCTGTTAAAAAATGGTAGCGCTGGCTAAAACTCAACGTTGACTCACCCAATAGTCTTGGCATATGCCGCTTTAAAATCTGCATGGCTCCAAATGCCCAGCGATAACGTTGTGATTTTAGTGCGTTAAAGCTGGCCGGAGTTAACCCTCGACCAAACGTATCATCCACATAGCGCAACTCATAATCTTCTTCCAGCAAGCGCAAACCAAGCTCGGTGTCTTCACAGATACACCACTCAGACCAGCCATTCAAATCTTTAAGTGCTTGATGGCGTATCAAGGTCATTGTGCCATGTTGAATCAGCGCGTTACGCTCATGTCGATGATGCATGCCGATGCGAAAAAATCCTTCAAACTCCCAATTACACATACGTTTAAAAAAGTTATTCTCCCAATCTCTATGAGCCTGCGGCGCTTGAACCACAGCCACTTTAGGCTCTTTGAAATGTGGCACAAGTGTCGCTAACCAATCTTTAGTGACTACATAGTCCGCATCGACAACGCCAATAGCATCTGCGCGTGGATAGGTTTTAGATAAAGCAAAATTAAGCGCACCTGCTTTAAAACCAGGCCATTTTGGTAAATGATAAAAGTGAAAATTCTCAGGTAATTCAGCCATATATGCTTCTATAGGCTTCCACTTCGCTTCATCTTGTGTATTGTTATCAACGACAATCACTTCATAATGTTTGTAATCCAGATTCTTAAGGCTTTCAATGGTTGCAATCACCATTTCAGGAGGTTC
>CAXIBZ010000177.1:0-4030 GCA_964022105.1 uncultured Methylophilaceae bacterium | reverse complement strand
TATTGCTGAATAGTGCACAGCACATCATAGGCTATCAGGCAATAATGCATAGCACAAGTCTTTGATGTTAGATACTAAAAATTTGTTTTACCTTGTTGCTTTTCATGCATAGTTCAATATTCGTGGGATAATTTAATTTATGTCAGAGCATCGCAAACACAATACAGCACTCGCTGAAATTTTCACACCGGATGGGCCGTTGGCAAACGCAATAGAAGGGTACAAAGAGCGTGCTGAGCAGGTACACATGGCGCACGCGATTGCTGATGCGATTGCAGCTAATAAACAGCTGGTTGCAGAAGCGGGAACAGGCACAGGTAAGACCTTTGCTTATTTAGTACCTGCATTACTATCTGGGGGTAAGGTGATTATTTCCACAGGGACGAAGACGTTGCAGGATCAGTTATTTAATCGCGACTTGCCCAATGTGCGTGATGCACTTAAGGTGCCAGTGACTGTCAGTATGCTTAAAGGACGAGCCAATTATGTATGCCACTACTATTTGGAGCGAGCGGAACAAAGCGGACGGTTTGCCTCACGAGAGGATGCTCAATATGTTCATCTCATTAAACGATTTGCCGAACACAGCAAAACGGGCGACAAAAGTGAGTTAACCGATGTGCCAGAAAATGCCACGATTTGGATGAATGTGACATCAACCCGAGATAATTGTTTGGGGCAAGACTGCGATTTCTACAAAGACTGTTTTTTCATGTAAGCGCGCAAAAAGGCATTGGCAGCAGATGTTGTTGTGGTGAACCATCATCTCTTTTTCGCGGATGTCATGTTGCGTGATGAAGGGGTGGCTGAACTGCTGCCAAGTGCCAATACCGTTATTTTTGATGAAGCGCATCAATTGCCTGCGATAGCAGGTTTGTTTTTTGGTGAAGACATTTCGACTAGTCAATTGATGGAGTTGTGCCGCGATGCAACAGCAGCTTATTTAACATCAGCTAAAGATTGCGTTGCGTTGAGTGAGGCGGTGCCACCACTAGAGAAGGCGCTAAAAGATTTCAGGCTTCTGTTTGCATATGAAGGTGCACGGATGCCAGTACAAAAAGCATTAGCATTAAAAGGTTTCGAAGTAGCCTATCAAACAATACAGACTACATTAGAAACATTAACTGGCGTCCTTGAAAGTCAGGCGAGTAGAGACCCTGTGCTTGAAAAATGTTGGCAGCGTGGGGAAGAGTTGCTTGTTCAATTGATGCGTTGGTTAAAAGCAGAGAATAGTAATCTCGTGCGTTGGGTTGAGGTGTTTACGCAATCAGTGCAATTGCACGCCACGCCACTGAGTGTGGCTGACAGTTTTGGTAAGCAGCTTAATCAGCAACCACGTGCTTGGATTTTTACATCGGCAACTCTGGCGGTTAAAAGTGATTTTAGCCATTACCAGTCACAAATGGGTTTGTCGGGCGCTGAGTCGTTGCATTTGCAAAGTCCTTTTGATTATGCCAAACAGGCATTGCTTTATGCGCCAACGAATATGCCAGACCCAAATAGTGCCGATTATATAGATGCGGTGGTTAATGCTGCACTACCCGTTATTCAGGCAAGTCAGGGCCGTGCATTTGTTTTATGTACATCATTAAGGGCAATGCGTGAGGTGCATGCTTTGCTTAAAGATGCTTTTGGGCGGCATGGTATGGAATATCCTTTGTTATTGCAAGGAGATAGCACGCGAACCGAACTGCTGGATCGTTTCCGTACGCATGGTAATGCTGTTCTAGTCGGCTCGCAAAGTTTTTGGGAAGGTGTTGATGTGCGAGGCGAGGCATTAAGTGTGGTGATTATCGATAAAATTCCATTTGCACCACCTGATGATCCGGTGCTTTCTGCGCGTATCAATAAATTAAACGCTGAAGGTAAAAATGCCTTTATGGAATATCAGCTACCATATTCTGTGATTACCTTGAAACAAGGCGCAGGTAGGCTGATTCGTGATGAGCGAGACAGGGGCGTTTTAATGATTTGCGATCCTCGGTTAATTACGAAATCTTATGGCAAAAGAATTTGGCAAAGCTTGCCTCCATTTAAACGGACCAAAGAGCTGGCAGAGGTCGAATCCTTTTTTAAGAAAGTAGACACTTCCTAAAAACCATTCCTGAATGACAAAGCTGGCATAACAGTTGCCTACAAGGTTCGCTGGGATGCAGCTTTATGTTGTTTTTATTTTAGTTATAGAGGAAATAGTAGTTATGGTTAAAAGTAGTTTAAGCGTTATATTATTGGCAATGCTATCGATGGGTAAAGTTGCTTTTGCAGGTTGCGAAAAAACATTAATGGGCAATGATTGTGAGGCCAATAGCAGTGGTGTTGCAACGCATATGCGTGGTAATGCGGTTGCAAATGCTAAAGCAGCAAAAGAGTTGCAGTTGGCCAAAGCTAAGGCAAAACAAGAGGCCAGTGCTATAGCAGCTAAAAAGTAAAATGATTTCTTTTAAAAAAGCGCAAAGTATCTTTGCGCTTTTTTTGTGGCTGTTCGCATCTCATCAAACATGTTTGTTTGTTGACGGTTCGACTTTGTTTTTTCTGTGTCAAACCAAGTATTTGTAGCTGAATAATGTAAAAATGTATATAAAGTGTAACAGTTGAAACCAATTGTAAAACTTTGGTTATATTGATAATTGTTAATATATAATTCTGTTCTATAGCTGATTGCGGTTCATAATCAAGCGCAGAAATTATCAATTACAAGGAAATATCAGTGAATAAAAAAAGTTTGTATGTTGTTTTAGCTGTAGGTCTTTTTTCTATGAATATGGCTTTTGCAGGTTGTGAAAAAACATTAATGGGTGTGGATTGTGAAGCGCACAACGATGGGACATCTTCTCATATGCGTGGTAATGCGGTTGCAAATGCTAAAGCTGCAAAAGAGCTGAAGGAAGCGCAATTGAAAGCGAAAAAAGAAGCAAAAGCATTGGCGGAAGCAAATAAGAAGTAACACTAGCTTAACCACTAATATCTAAAGCGCAAAGGAAATTCCTTTGCGCTTTTTTGTTTGTAGAGAATAGATGAGCACACAGCTAAGTTTAATGTCAAAATAATGCCTATGAAAATATTGGCTTTAGATGCATCAACAGAATATTTGTCTTTGGCAGTTGCGACTGGGGAAAAACTTTATCAATATGACCAATTGGTTGGTCAATCTGCTTCTCAACTTATCCTGCCGCAAATTCAATCATTGCTGGAAATGGCATTGGCTCAAGCAAGCGGTGCGCGACGGGTCATTGCTGCTTCTGATGCACGCATGAAAGAAGTTTATCATGCTGTTTATGAAAAGCATGAAGATGTTTGGCGAGAAGTGTACTCAGCTGGTGTTTATAAGCCGGCTAATGTACCAGATGTTGATGGTCAGGATTGGGTTGGTGTTGGCACTGCATGGAAGGTATACGCTGATGCTTTAGGTCAGCGCTATCAGCAAAAGGTCATAAGCACATTACCTGAAATGACACCAAAAGCAGAAGCGATTATTGATTTGGCCAAGCCAATTTTTGAAGCGGGGCAGGGAGTAGATGCCAGTGCGGCTAGGCCTATCTATATTCGTAATCGGGTCGCATTAACTGCTAAGGAGCGTGAGCAGGGTCAGCGATTATGAGTGGTATGACAGAACAGTATTATAGGCCTATGTTGGAATCGGACCTGGATGCTGTAATGGATATTGAACCAACCATCTATTCTCATCCTTGGACGCGTGGTAATTTTGTTGATTCTTTGCAGGCTGGGCATCATGCATGGGTGATGATGCGAGAAGAAGAAGTTATCGGTTATGCTGTCATGATGATAGTATTAGATGAAGCACAATTACTCAATTTGAGTGTTGCACAACCTAACCAAAAGCAGGGCCTAGGTGCTGCATTATTAAACCATGTAATGACGCAAGCAAAAGCGCTAGATGCACGTTATATGTTTTTAGAAGTGAGGGCTAGTAATGTTTCAGCTATCACTTTATATCAAAAGGTGGGGTTTGCAGAGGTTAGTGTTAGGAAAGGTTATTACCCATTAGCTAGGGGTAGGGAAGATGCAATTA
>CAXIBZ010000176.1:0-4081 GCA_964022105.1 uncultured Methylophilaceae bacterium | reverse complement strand
AATTGCCTCGCCGCATCATATCGTTGACGCCCATGTTTACAGTGAGCTTATCAAGCAGGGATTTCGGCGTAGTGGTAAGTTTGCTTACAGGCCTCACTGTGAACATTGTCAACAATGTGTGCCAGTGCGAATTGTTCTGGATCAATTTTCACCATCACGAAGTCAAAAACGTGCGCACAAGCAGCATAGCGACTTAACAGCCACGCTATTACCACTCGATTATTATGAAAGGCATTTTGCGCTATACCGTCAATACCAATCTAATAGACACCCAAGTGAGTCTGAAAAAAGTAAAACCACACGTGATGAAGAAAAAGAGCAATACCAGCAATTTCTTTGTCAAAGCAACGTTGAAAGTCTGATGGTTGAATTCAAGGATGCTCAGGATCAAGTTAAAATTGTCAGCGTAGTTGATATTATTGATAATGGCGTTTCGGCTGTCTATACCTTTTACGACACAGTACAAAAAGCAAGTTATGGCACTTATGCCATCATGTGGTTAGTTAACTGGACTAAAAATCTCAATCTGCCCTATTTATATCTTGGTTATTGGATCGCAGAAAGTCAAAAGATGGCTTATAAAGAAAATTTCCAGATACAGGAAAAACTAATCGGTGGTGAGTGGATAAACATTAGTCCTATTGATTAACAAGCTATTATTTTTAAACATCAACATTGTTTCCCACAAAACTAGAGCGCGTAGCCGACACAAGCAATCTCGAAATGATACAATTCAGCTTTTATTCAGTTTAGTTTTAGCATAGGTCATTTTGAAAAAACTCGTTATCTTTGGTGTCGGTCTAATTGGTGGCTCGGTTGCTTTAGCACTAAAAAAGCAAGCAGATGCACCAGTCTGTATCGGTATTGGCCGCAACCAGACGAATCTAGAGCAGGCATTAGCACTCAACATTATTGATGAAATCGGCACCGACATACCATCTGCGTTAAAAAATGCAGATATGGTAATAATCGCAGCACCAGTTGCACAGACAAAGAATATACTAAGCAGCATTCAGCCATATTTAAGCACTAATACTGTCGTAACTGATGCTGGCAGTACTAAAACAGATGTTTTGGCGATGGCGCAAGAAGTCCTAGGTGCACAAGCGAATCATTTTGTTGGTGGTCACCCCATTGCAGGGGCAGAGAAATCTGGTGCGACTGCCGCGATGGCTGACTTATACATCGATAAAAATGTTGTCCTGACCCCAACTGCACAAACAGATAGTGACGCACTAAGCAAAGTGCGTGATTTATGGCAATTATGTGGCGCTAAAGTGATTGAGATGCCTGCAGAAAGACACGATGGCATTTTTGCTACAGTTAGCCATCTACCACATGTTTTAGCATTTGCACTGGTGGAAGATATCGCGTCGCGTGACAATGCTGATGAGCTGTTCCAATTCGCAGCAAGTGGCTTCAGAGACTTTACACGTATTGCAGGCAGCAGCCCAGAAATGTGGCGTGATATTAGTTTTGCGAATAAAACCGCATTATTAAAAGAAATTACAAGTTACGAAAAAGCCCTCGCTAAGCTCAAACAAACGCTAGCTGACGAAGATAGCGCAGCCCTACAAGCTTTATTTGAACGCGCAAGTAAAGCACGCAATGATTGGGCAAAAGATAAAAAATATATATAGCAATGTTGAAGAGATAATAATCATTGGAACAACTTTTATTAAAACCCGCTAGTTTGGTATCTGGGAATATGCAATTACCAGGCTCAAAAAGCATATCGAATCGTACCTTATTACTAGCTGCACTAGCCGAGGGCACAACAGAAATCAGAGGCTTACTTGCTTCAGATGATACCGAGCGCATGCTAGATGCACTTAAGTCCTTGGGCGTTATCGTTACAAATCAAAATGGCCACATTTTTGTTGAAGGTACGTGTGGCAAATTTCCTAATAAAAAAGCAGATTTGTTTTTGGGCAATGCTGGCACTGCTTTTCGCCCACTCACCGCAGCACTTGCTTTTTCAGATGGAAGTTATCATTTACATGGCGTGCCACGTATGCATGAGCGCCCGATTGGCGACTTGGTTAACGCATTGCGCAGTGCTGGTGCTGATATTACTTATTTAGCTAATGATGGCTTTCCACCACTGCAAACCTCACCAGCTTATGTAAATGTTAGCAAGCCAATTCAAATTCGTGGCGATGTTTCCAGTCAGTTCTTAACTGCACTGTTAATGGCTTTACCACTTACAGGTCAGCAAGCAACAATTGAAGTAGTGGGTGAGTTGATTTCCAAACCCTATATTGAGATCACCCTAAACTTGATGGCAAAGTTTGGTGTACATGTTGAGCGTGATGGTTGGCAACGTTTTACTATCCCTGCCAACAATCATTACACAAGCCCAAACCTTATCTATGTTGAAGGTGACGCTTCTAGCGCTTCCTACTTTTTAGCTGCTGGTGCAATTGGCGGCAAAATCGATGTACAAGGGATTGATGCTAGCAGTATTCAGGGCGATATTAAATTTGCCGAGGCACTCGCCCAGATGGGAGGTGTCATTCAATATGGTGAAAATCAAATAAGCGCCAGCAAACCTGACACACCCAAACTAAAAGCAATCGATCTAGATTGTAACCACATTCCGGACGCTGCTATGACATTAGCGATTTTGGCGCTATTTGCTGAAGGCACCACCACGCTACGAAATATTGCCAGCTGGCGAGTAAAAGAAACGGACCGTATTGCAGCAATGGCGACAGAGCTGCGCAAAGTTGGCGCTAGCGTTACCGAAGGCCAAGATTATATTCAGATTACACCGCCGGCACAATTAATACCAAACGCTGAAATCGACACTTACGATGACCACCGGATGGCGATGTGTTTTTCACTAGTGAGCCTAGGCGGCGTACCAATTACGATTAATGATCCAAATTGCGTCGCTAAAACTTTCCCAAACTACTTTGAAGTATTTACAAAAATTGTCAGTTAACTCGATTCCCGTTATCGCCATCGATGGCCCTTCTGCTTCAGGCAAAGGCACAGTTGCCGAACGCGTTGCCAGCCAACTCGGGTTTCATTATTTGGACTCAGGTGCACTGTATCGGATTGTTGCGTTAGCTGGGAAAAAACATCAAATTGACTGGTCAGATGGGAAGGGGCTAGGCGTACTTATCCCCAACTTGCATATTATGTTTAAAAGTCTATTTAAATGGGCAAGATGTCAGTCAAGAAATTCGTAGCCCTGAAATGGGTAATGGTGCTTCACAAGTCGCCATCCATCCTGAAGTAAGAAACGCCTTGTTTGCACTACAACAAAGCTTTAGAAAACCACCTGGTTTGGTTGCTGATGGCAGAGATATGGCAAGTGTTGTATTTACAGATGCTGTGCTAAAGATTTTTTTGACTGCAAATGTGGAAGAGCGCGCCAATCGCCGTTTTAAACAGCTTACCGCAAACAAAGTTGACGCTGATTTTAAAGCGATATTACAAGACCTCAAAGAAAGAGATTTGCGGGATAGTACACGCAGTTCAGCGCCACTCATTCAAGCTAAAGAATCCATCCTGCTTGATACAGACAACCTTAGTATTGCACAAGCGGTCGACTTTATCTTGTCGAGATATCAATCATTTCAGCAAATACAGTCTTCTCAGCAATAAAAATAAGATTAAGTCATTGAACACAAGGATTTTTTTGTGTAAAATATGTGGTTCGTGTTAAGTTTTAATCGCATACCGCTAAAACTTAATGTTTATTTAACTACCCCACTGCTAGGTGGGATTAAACTGGATACTCTTTTTTAATGTCTACTACTGACTCAACAACCTCTTCAAACCCAGAATCATTCGCCGCCCTATTTGAAGAAAGCTTATCGCGCCAAGAAATGCGCTCAGGCGAAATTATCACTGCAGAAGTTGTTTCAATTGACAACGACCACGTTATTGTTAACGCAGGTTTGAAATCTGAAAGTGTGATTGATGCAAACGAATTTAAAAACCCGCAAGGCGAACTAGAAGTCGAAGTGGGTGACTTTGTAAAAGTCGCTATTGAAAAACTAGAAGATGGCTTTGGTTCCACTATTCTATCTCGCGACAAAGCGAAGAAAATGGAAGCATGGCTAGATTT
>CAXIBZ010000175.1:0-4088 GCA_964022105.1 uncultured Methylophilaceae bacterium | reverse complement strand
CAAGCTGCACATGTTTACTCATTAGAGATAGATGCAGAGTTAAATGAGACGGCTTCGTTTAAATTAGCGCAGAACGATATTCACAATGTGACCATGGAATTAGCAAATGGCATAAATGGCTTCCCTAACAAACAGCCATATGATGTGATTGTTTTTACAGGATCTTCTCCAGCAGAACCACCAAATGTTCGTGAACAATTATCAGTTGGCGGTGTCATGTTTATAGTGCTGGGTAAAGCACCTGTTATGCAGGCTACGCTTATACAGCGCGTTTCAGAAACAGCCTATAAGCAAGATGTCCTATTCGAAACTTGTATTCCAGAGTTAGAAGGGGCAACACAAGTCGAAGGGTTTACTTTTTAATTGATGAAAAAAACCATCTTAGTACTGATGTTAGTGGCGTCTGCCTTCGCTCGGGCAGAGTCAGAGGCAGCGCCGCCTACCTATAGAGCACAGAGTGAGACGTTAAAAGATAGTCAGGCCAAGTCTGCGAATCAGCAAGATTTAATAGAAATCTACCAGCAAGCATTAGCAAACGATCCTACGCTGGCGTCTGCTCTCAGCGCAAACAAAGCCGCTCAGGAAATTATTGAGCAAGGCAAAGCACTGTACCGCCCGTCAATTAATTTTAATGCCAGTGGCGCTCGTTCAAATACGGACATCCGCTTTTTGCAGGACAACATACCGGGTGGTCGTGCAAACTTTAATACTTATCGCGCAACAATTGAGGCCAGGCAGCCTATCTACAATAAACAAAATTTAGTCCAGATAGACCAAGCAGAAACACAAGTTAGCCAGGCAGATAAGCAATATCATCTAACGCAGCAACAGCTGATTACACGTGTTACAGAGGCTTACTTTGATGTGCTCATTGCACAAGACCAAATTGGACTAATCGAAGCGCAAAAAGAAGCTATTCTTAGTCAGCTTGAGCAAGCAAAAGCCACGTTTGAAGTTGGCACGGCAACCATAACCGATGTCAATGAGGCGCAAGCACGTTACGATTTGGTGGTATCGCAAGAAATAGCAGCACGTAATCAATACCTCATCGCCCAGCGTTCTATACAGGCGATTACTGGTCAATTGCCTGAAACGCTTGCTACTGTAAAAGCAGATATTAATGTTGCACCCGTGCAAGAAGGTATGGAAGATTGGCAAGAGATTGCCAGAAAAAACAATTTGAATATACAAATTCAGCAAGATGCTTTGAAACTTGCTGAGCAAGAAGTGGAGCGTGCTAACGCTGGCCATTTGCCTACATTGGATGCCATAGCCAGCTATGCACATAGTTATACAGATGGTAGTCCCACCCCTTTTAACGCCGGTAACGAGTTGCAAAATGCAACTATCGGCTTGCAGCTTGATATTCCAATTTACTTAGGTGGTTCTGTCAGTTCACAAGCAAGACAAGCGGTGCTAAATAAGCAAAGAGCCCAAAATGATTTAGATTTGGCCCATCGCCAAACAGACCTAGAGGCACAACGTGCATATTTAAATTTAAATACCAGTATTGCGCAGGTAAAAGCATTGGAACAGGCTTTAATTAGTAGTCAAACCCAATTAGATTCAACTACATTAGGCTATGAGGTAGGTGTGCGCACCAGTGTGGATGTGCTTAATGCACAGCAGCAATTATTTTCCGCAAAACGCGATTTATTGCAAGCTAGATATAACTATCTTGTTAATGTCATTCGCTTAAAGTTTGCAACAGGTATTGTCGCAGAAGCTGATCTTCAAGATATTAATCAGCAATTGCTGGCAGCCTCTAGTGGAGCGCAATAACAAGATGACCATTGCAGATGCTAACCAAAGTCAGCTGGTCGTTATCGACATCCAGACCAAGCTCTGCCAAGTGATGCCAGCAGAAGCCATGCAAACTGTCATTAAAAATACAGGCATACTATTGCAGGCAGCTAATTTGTTGCAAGTAGCAACGGTGGCTACCGAGCAATATCCACAAGCACTGGGTGAAACAACACCAGATGTCAGTCAATACTTTGGTGGTATTAAACCCATTGCCAAGACCGCATTTTCTGCTTGTGCAGAGCCTAAGTTTAAAGCGCATTGCCAGCGTGATAAATCGCAGATTATCCTTGTTGGCTTAGAAACCCATATTTGCGTATTACAAACTGCACTAGATTTTATTGCACAGGGCAAGCAGGCGTTTGTGGTGGAAGATGCCGTCATCTCACGTAATCCTAACAATAAAGCCAATGCTATTGCACGTATGCGTGATGCTGGTTGCAGCATCACCAACACAGAGTCTGTTTTATTTGAGTGGCTAGGCAATGCGCAGCATGAGGCATTTAAGGTGTTATCCAAACTCATTAAATAAGGTGTTTAGATGAATTGGAAAGTCATCTTATTCATAGCCTTAATTGCCTACGGTGGCTATCAACACTTTCATCAAAGTAATCCCAATCAATTCATCGTCAGCCAACCTTCAACTGAGGGTGTTGTTAATATCAAAGGCTATCACATTACCCCATTAGAGCCTTTTGATTTGCATGCGCGTGTGCTCTCATCTAAACAATACAACTCAGATAAAGAAGCAGATTTGGTCCCTGTCGATTTAGCTTTAGGTTGGGGCCCAATGGCAAACCTAAGCATTTCCAATCAAGTAAAAGTAACGCAAAGTAACCGCTGGTATCATTGGCGCGTTGATACATTTCCCATCCCACGCAGAGAGATTGAAACCAATAGTGCCAATATGCACCTGATTCCTGCAAGCCCTGCTATTGCAGAAGCGATTCAATCCGTTAAAGTAGGGCAAATGGTGCGTTTTAGCGGTGATTTGGTAGAGGTTGTCGATCCAGCAAAAGGATGGCGCTGGAAAAGCTCACTGACGCGTAATGATACAGGTGCTGGTGCCTGTGAGTTGATATTGGTTAAATCGTTTACTGTACTTTAGTCATCTACCAAAGAGGCTTTAACAGATAAATAGGGGGCCATGATAATCATCATTCTTTGTGTCGCGCCTGTTGCGGCTTGACTATAAGCGATAGCTGCGTTGCTCATCGTTTGGCGCTGGTCGGTTTCTAGCATTAATAACTGTATTTTTTTGCGCAGATCTTCCACGCTATCCACGCGCAGTGCAGCGCCTTTTTGAATAGCAGTTTCGCTTGCCTCGGCAAAATTAAAGGTATGCGCACCTATCAAAATCGGCTTAGCCATCACAGCGGCTTCAATTAAATTTTGCCCGCCAAAATTCAATAAGCTCCCACCGATAAAGGTAAAATCACAGGCCGCATAATAGGTATAAAGCTCACCCATGCTATCACCCAGCACTACTTTTATATCTGGCGTAATCGGCTGCTGTAATTGAGTGCGACGCACAAAGGGAATATTGCGCTGTTTTAATAGATTAGCCACATCTTCAAAACGTTGCGGGTGGCGCGGGACAATCACCGTTAACACAGCCAAATCATGTATTGCATCCAGTATCAACGCCTCTTCGCCTTCACGTGTGCTGGCGGCTAGAAATACAGGGCGGGCATCCCCAAATAATGTGCGTAGTGCGGCGCCCTTCTCTTTGCTATCTGCTGGGGGCTTCACATCAAATTTTAAATTACCTGTTACGGTAATATTATTTGCACCTAGTGCCGCCAAACGTTTTGCATCGGTGAGTGTTTGTGCGCTTATCGCACTTAATTGGCTTAGACCATTAAAAGCCAGCTTGCCTAGTTTGGTATAACCAGTTGCTGATTTCTCGGATAATCTGGCATTCATTAACAAGATGGGGATGTCATGTTTGCTACATGAGGCAATCAAATTAAACCAGAGCTCTGTCTCCATCAATAAGCCAATCTTAGGCCTAAAGTGATTTAAAAAACGCTTGATAGCAAAGGGTAAATCATAGGGTAAGTAAACACGCAATACATCATCAGCAAAGATTTGCTCGCTGGCAGATCGACCGGTGGGCGTGGTGTGTGTAATCAGTATCTGGTACTTTGGATAAGCATGCTGTAGTGCTTTGATTAGGGGTGCAGCAGCGCGTGTTTCTCCAACAGAAACACAGTGTAGCCAGATAATCGGCTTTTCTACTACACTCTTATAAAACCCAAAACGCTCTAACCAATGCTCACGAT
>CAXIBZ010000174.1:0-4089 GCA_964022105.1 uncultured Methylophilaceae bacterium | reverse complement strand
GCCAATGACAATTCTAGCCGTGCCACTTTTTTTTTTTTTTTATGATTGTAAGCGCTCACTTTCGTTTAAATCACTGTTTAGTATTACTAATGAATATTGGCTTAAACGGTTTCTAAATCGCGCTTCTAACTGAGGTGTTAGATTAATTTCAGGCACTAGTATCAATGCTTGAGTTCCTTTTTGCGCTAGTACCGCCTCAAGCAACCGGATGTAAATTTCCGTTTTACCACTTCCTGTAATGCCATATAGCAACCAAGGTTTAAAGGTATTTTTTTCGTTCAGTACTGTATCAATCACTTGTGACTGCTCTTCATTCAACTCTGGCACTACACTGGTTGCAGGAAGAGACGGCTTATATGCAATTGCTTCTATTTGTACTAAATATTGCATTTCTCTTAAAGTGGCAATCGCTTTTCGCCAGCTGGGCGATATCTCTGCTAATTGCTTTTCATTTAACTCCTTATTGATCTGAAGAGCTTCAATCACTTTACGCAATACAATTTGTCTTTTTGGTATTGCGTCGACTTCAATGTTAGGTTTAAGACCATAGACAAAACTTTTACGTGTGATCGCAGGCTTAATTTGTCGTAAGCGGAGAGGCAGTGACGACATGATCGCTTGACCAAGAGGATAGTGATAATAATCGGCACAAAACTTAATGAGTTTAAATGAAGCCGCATCCAAAACAACTTCATTGAAAACCTGTTGAACTGGTTTTAATTTTTCTAAAGGAACATCTGATGTATCGCTTATTTCAACAATCACACCAACTAAATTTCTTCCTGCAAATGACACCACAGCACGCGCGCCTACTTGCACATCAAATCCGTCATTTACATAGTCAAACAAACGGTTTAATGGTACATCGAGTCCTATTCTGAGGATTTGTAATGCCATGTTGGTAGAAGTTATAGATTATTTTAGTGTCAGCGCTTATTGAGTTAAAATACTGGCTTCGAAGATTTAATGTAACACATTCATAACAACCAGTTCATTTTTTAAGAAACGACCCTTGAAAAACATCATTTCAGACCTATTGTTGCAAGCGGCTAAAACGCTGATTGCAGACAGTGATCAATTAAATATCATCTTAGAGCGTCCAAAATCAGCTGCACATGGCGATTTTGCCAGCAATCTAGCCATGATGCTAGCAAAACCATTGCGCCAAAATCCACGCGTAATCGCAGAAAAGCTTATAGAAGCAATGCCTCAGCATAATGCAATAGAAAAAATAGAAGTTGCTGGTGCTGGCTTTATTAATTTCTACTTAGCAGCAACAACCAAGCATACTGTAGTCAAAGAGATTTTGCAGTCTGCAGACCAATTCGGTCACAACAAAATTGGCAAGGGCGAAAAAGTACAAGTTGAATTTGTTTCAGCCAACCCCACTGGTCCACTACATGTTGGTCACGGTCGCGGTGCAGCAGTAGGTGATTGTCTTTCACGTATACTAGCAGCCAATGGCTGGGAGGTCACACGGGAGTTTTACTATAACGATGCTGGAGCTCAAATTGATAATTTAACGCTTTCAGTTTTAGCTCGTGCGCAAGGCATTGCGCCTAGCGATGCACGGTTTCCTGAAAACGGTTACCATGGTGAGTATATTGTTGATATTGCCAATGCTTTTTTAGCAAAAGAAACTGTCGTAGCTGATGATATCAAAGTCACTGCGAGTGGTGATTTATCAGATCTCGAGTCAATAAGACATTTTAGTGTCGCCTACCTTAGACACGAACAGGATTTAGATTTAAAAGCATTTCAAATTCAATTTGATGTATTTTCCCTAGAAAGTGCGCTATACCAATCTGGTCAAGTTGAAGCCACTGTAAAAGCGCTAGTCAAAAGCGGTCACACTTATGAACAAGATGCTGCACTGTGGTTACGCACAACCGACTTTGGTGATGATAAAGACCGTGTCATGCGTAAAAAGGATGGTGGTTACACCTATTTCGTTCCAGATGTTACTTATCATCTTGAAAAATGGAAGCGTGGCTTTACCAAAGTCATTAACGAGCAAGGTGCTGATCATCATAGTACGATTACCCGTGTTAGAGCAGGTCTACAGGCACTCAATGTTGGCATTCCACAAGGCTGGCCAGATTATGTATTGCACCAAATGGTCACCGTGATGCGTGGTGGAGAAGAAGTTAAATTATCAAAACGTGCAGGTAGCTATGTGACCTTACGCGATTTGATTGATGAGGTGGGATGTGATGCAACTCGTTTCTTTTTAGCTGCTCGCCGCGCTGATTCGCAATTAGTTTTTGATATTGATCTTGCTCGTTCACAAACAAATGACAATCCTGTCTTTTATATTCAGTATGCCCATGCACGTATCTGTAGTGTATTGACGCAATGGGGTGGCGATTCTACTAGTCTAATTGATGTAGATTTAGATATGCTCATATCCCCGCAAGAAGCAATACTGATGCAAAAGTTGAGTGAATTTCCTGAGCTAGTAAAAAATGCTGCGATTGATATGGCTCCACACATGATAGCTAATTATCTAAAGGAGTGCGCAAGCCAATTGCATGGATACTACAATGACACCAAGTTTCTTGTCGATGATGAAGCGACCAAGCTATCTCGACTAGCGTTAATAAGCGCGACTAAACACGTATTAAAAAATGGCTTAGATTTGCTTGGTGTAAGCGCGCCGAGTAAAATGTAACAATTAATGATTAGGCACAAAAATGAGTAGAGATTACAAACCAAAACAACCAAAAACAAGTGGCGGCAAGCCTTTTTTATCTGGCTTTCTATTCGGTTTTTTACTTGGTGTGATTGCGACAGTGGCACTCACAATCTATATTAAAGGTGATACTAGTCCATTTGAAGATAAAAATATCAACGCACCTAAAATTGATGCCTTACCAGAATCAACTCAACCAGATGCAACAAAACCTGAAGATGATCTAGATTTTTACACTATCTTGCCCGAAACAGAGAGCACGGTCACGGTCAAAGAAATTAATGACGCAGACATCACTGTTAAAAAAGACAGTTATTTCTTACAAGTTGGCTCATTTAAAAACGTAGCGGATGCGGATAATCTAAAGGCAAAACTTGCCCTGCAGGGCTTTGAGGCGATTGTGCAAACAGCAGTAATCCCAGAAAAAGGGACATGGCATCGTGTTCGCGTTGGTCCATTCAATAACATCGATAGTATCAATAAGATGCGTGACCAACTCATGGCGAATAACTTTAATGCAGATTTAATTAAAATACACACTGAAACAAAACCTAACTAACCCTTGGCAGATGAATCTTTTGTCATCTTTCAGAGTCATAAAACGTTAGATGAAACATAATAATTAACTAAACCGATTAATATTAGGATACGAAATGAAAAAACTATTACTTTCATGCATGCTTATATTTAGCACGCTAGGTTTTAATCAAGCGACAATTGCAGCGCCACAATTGGGACAAGAGTTTGATGCGGTTACGCAAACCATTCCTACTGACGACCCAAAAAAGATAGAAGTCATGGAAATATTCTGGTACGGCTGTTCACATTGCTTTCAAATGGAGCAACCACTGAGTGCTTGGCTTAAAAATAAACCTGCAGATGTCAATTTTAAACGTATCCCTGGCATTCCAAACGCTTCATGGGCGCCAATGGCACAAGTTTACTTCACGATGGAATCACTGAGCATCACAGATAAATTGCACAGTAAGTTGTTCCATGCGATTCACAAAGAGAAAAGCCTAAATCCAGCTAACCAAAAAGCTGCTTTAGATTGGCTAGTTGCTAACAGCAGAATGGATCGCAGTAAGGTAGAGGAAGCGTTCAATTCTTTTACGGTTAATACTAATATGAAACGCGCAGCGCAAATTTTCCGCTCTTCTGGCGCTACAGGTGTGCCGAGTCTAGTCATTGATGGTAAATATATTACTTCAGGAACAATGGCTGGTGGCAATGCTCAAGCTTTGCAAGTAACTGATTACATTCTCAACAATATTCGTGAGACTAAAGGCAAAGACGCTGCAAAAAAGTAAGTAGGGCAGCGAATAAAATTCAATTGCCATCCAGACTGAAATAATCAAGAACCCACCATTGCATGGTGGGTTTTTTATTGTATATTG
>CAXIBZ010000173.1:0-4090 GCA_964022105.1 uncultured Methylophilaceae bacterium | reverse complement strand
AGGGCAATGTGCCATATCTTCAGTTTCATATTCTTTTTCGCACAAGACACATTTCTGAACACGCTGATGTGCAGGATAAGTATAAGGTTTGCGCGCAATGTAGTAACGTCCTTTTGTTACCCAAGCAATGATAGGTGAAACGACTAATGCGCTGCCAAGTGCAATGAAGGACGAAAATGCTTTTGCTTCTGCACCAAACAAGCCTGTAAATGCAGATATGGACAAAACTGATGCGATTAACATCGTACCAACACCTACGGGATTGATGTCATACAAATAAGCACGTCTAAACTCAATCCCTTTCGGACTTAACCCTAGTGGCTTATTAATGACTAAATCTGCCACTACAGCTGTTATCCAGGCAATGGCGATATTGGAGTAAAACCCGAGCACCTCTTCTAGCACATGAAAAACATCAAGCTCCATGAGGATAATAGCAATCACTGTGTTAAATACGACCCACACGACACGCCCTGGGTGGCTATGTGTTAAGCGCGCGAAAAAGTTAGACCAGGCTAATGACCCTGCATAGGCATTTGTCATATTGATTTTCATTTGAGAAATCACAACAAACAACATCGTTGCAAATAATGCCAATTCCTTTGAACTAAACACATAGCCATAACCTACCAGATACATATGGGTTGGATTGACCGCTTCTAAAAATGACATATCACTCTGTATCACCAAATAAGCCAACAAAACGCCAGCGGCCATTTTTAACATCCCTGGGATTATCCATCCTGGTCCAGCTAGCAATACACCAATATTCCAGCGCCAACGATTCTGTTTTGTTTTCTCAGGCATGAACCGTAAAAAGTCCACTTGCTCACCAATCTGAGGAATTAAAGCAACCCCAACAGCGGTAGCTGCACCAAATAAGAGCAGGTTAAATTCTTGATGCACTCCACTGATGCCTGAAAAATGCATCATTCTTGATAGCACTTCTGGATCTTGATAAAACACCGCAATGAATGGTAAGCACATCAAGAAAATCCATACTGGCTGCGAAAACATCTGAATACGATTAATTAAGGTGACGCCATGTATGACGAATGGGATAACAACAAGCGCACTCACCAAGTAACCAATATAAAGTGGCAAATGAAAATATAGCTCTAGCGCATAAGCCATGATTGCGGCTTCTAATGCGAAAAGGATAAAAGTAAAGGAGGCGTAAATAAAGGACGAGATTGTGGATCCTATGTAACCAAAGCTAGAGCCTCGTGTCAGCAAATCCATATCCAAACCATACTTCGCTGCATAGAAACTAATAGGCAAAGCAGTGAAAAATATGATGACGCCCACAGCGAGGATTGCCCACAATGCATTTAACATACCGTAGTTAACAGCGATTGTGCCACCTATTGCCTCTAGCACCAAAAACGAAATCGCACTTAGGGCTGTATTAGACACCCTGAAAATTGACCATTTTCTAAAGGATTTTGGTGTATAGCGTAGTGCATAATCCTCTATTGATTCATTTGCAACCCAGGTATTGTAATCGCGTCGAATTTTTACAATACGTTGTGTTGCATTTGCACCATCAGTGGATGCCATCATTATATTTTCGGTTGTCAAATCAAGTTTCCATTACATCGGTCAATGTCTAATGGATTATCGCAAGCAACATTTATACCCTGTTTTAGCTTGCATCCCCCCAATAATATTTTATTGTTTATTGATGATTAAATATGTACGCAATTTTACGTATGTTTTGCTGTAATGAATCTTTTAATGTTTAGAATTGCACTAGAAAACGAAAAAAACCTAATCATATATGTAATGATTAGGTTATCGGTTATGGCGTGATAACACGACCGACTGTACAGCACTGTACTAGCTTGCTAGCAATAAACCACCTGTAAGCAACATGCCTGTTGCAAATACTGCATGGACATAACGAGCCAACTTGCCATGCAATGAACCAGTAAAGTAACCCACTGTATGCAATAAAGCAGTCGCTATTAGCATACCAACAAGTGCAGCCGTGTATGGCTGGCCAATTAATTCAAGACCATGCGCTAACCCATGTGCAATTCCAATGACGCTAACAAAAGCAATTGCCACTCCCTTGGGTACTGATTGATGCATAAATAACAACACACCCATCAACACCAGACCAATAGCAATGGTGGCCTCAATTCCAGCAATACCGATGCCAGTAAAACCAACAATAGCACCTACTGCCATAAAGCCGACAAATAATGTGGGCAGCTGCCAGCGAGAGTTGCCTCCTTGTCGTGAAGCCCACAACCCTACTGCAATCATCATCAGCAGGTGATCCCAACCTACAAAAGGATGCGTAAAACCTGCTTGCAAGCTGATTAATGCATGTCCTGGATGTGCGAATGCGAATGTAGAAAAAGCCAATAGTGGCAGACTGTATAGGTATTTTTTAATCATCATCTTTCCTTTAAAGCATTAAACCTTGTTTTTCGATAAATTTCACGATCTCTTCCAGGCCATGGTTGGTTTTTAAGTTTGTGAACATAAATGGGCGTTCACCGCGCATGCGCTTTGCATCGGTGTCCATGACCTCTAGCGATGCGCCAACCATTGGCGCTAAATCAATTTTATTGATAATCAGCAAATCTGATTTTGTGATGCCTGGACCACCTTTACGTGGAATTTTTTCACCAGCGGACACATCAATCACATAAATAGTTAAATCGGAAAGCTCTGGGCTAAATGTTGCCGCTAAATTATCACCACCACTTTCAATAAACACAATATCAAGTGGTTCGAATCGCTTACTTAATTGGGCAACAGCCTCTAGATTCATTGAAGCGTCTTCACGAATAGCAGTATGTGGGCAGCCTCCGGTTTCAACGCCGATAATTCGATCAGGTGTCAGCGCTTCATTTCTGGTTAGGAACTGTGCATCTTCTTTCGTATAAATATCATTCGTCACAACAGCAATGTTGTATACATCTCTGAGTCGTTTACATAATGCTAACGTTAATGCTGTCTTACCCGAGCCGACGGGCCCACCTATCCCTACCCGCAAAGGCTCCTTATGGGGGTAAGATGCTGTCGCAGGTTGTTCCAAAATAGCTGTTGTCATTTAATTCTCACCTATTCTATTAAGATCTAAAAAGCCGGCTGTATTGCGTTTCATGCTGGCAGCCAGCGATGCTAAGTAATGGGTTAAAGTTACTGATTTCATCATCTTTTATGTGCTCGGCTTGCTGAACAATGGTACTCAATTGCTCACCTAATGCGTACAAAATCTTTTGTCCTGCAACCTGCCCTAATGGCACAGTTTTCATTGCTGCGCTTACTTGATTTTCTAACCAGCTCCAAACATAACCATGTAAGGCATCATTTGCCGATATCTGCCAACACTGAGCAACACCAGCATAAATGGTAATGAAAGCAGGCTGCTCAAATTGATTGATTTTAGACATGACATCAGCTGGCAGCGTATTTAAATCATTTAACAAACGGCATAGCGAATATCCCATTTGGCGCGTCTCGGCTAACGCTTCAGCCGTATCCCGTCCGGCTTGATAAAACGTATCCCATGCTTGAATTGCATCTGGATCATCACTTTGCCATGCAGTATACAAACGATAGAGTACTGGTAACTCAAAATTCATCTGATAAATCTGCAACACATCCCCAATCCATGCTTTTGCACTGTTCTCATCGTTAACCTCACCACACTCAATCGCCCATTCTAATCCTTGAGAATAACTATAAGCACCAACGGGAAGCATCGGGCTAACAAGCTGAAACAAACGTGTTAATGCTGCTGACTTAGCCATGATGCGGCCTTTTGAGTGGGCGTAAATTCACGATTTTATCGTCATCTTCATGCCCATGTCTGTGTCCGCCACCATAGGCACCCGCTTCTGGCTCGAAAGGGGCTTCAATCTCTACTACCTGCATACCTAAACCCAATAGCATTTCTTTGAGCACATAATCTTGTTCTAGCCTAAGGAAGCCTTCCCCCACTTGTAGCGGCACATGGCGATTACCCAGATGATAAGCGGCACGCATCAGCGACTGTGGTGTTTTAGCAGTGACTTCATATACAGGCTCTTGTGCTGCAATTACCTGAATAACTAGGCCATTTTCTGACTGC
>CAXIBZ010000172.1:0-4100 GCA_964022105.1 uncultured Methylophilaceae bacterium | reverse complement strand
AAATGGTGGTTTAAATCTCGGCTGCCCTTTTTTACCTTCAAGTGATTCAATCAATGCAGTTTCTTCACCACAGATATAAGCGCCATAACCATGAACCGCATATAACTCAAAACTGAAGTTGGTTCCAAATAAGTTTTTGCCCAAGTATCCAGCTTTTCTGGCTTCTGCTAATGCCTGCTCAAATAGTTCATATTCGCGCCAAATTTCGCCATGTATGTAGTTATAGCCCACGCCTGCACCCAAAGTATAAGCCGCAATTGCCATACCCTCTATCAACTGGTGTGGGTTATAGCGAATGATATCGCGATCTTTAAATGTACCCGGTTCACCTTCATCCGTATTGCACACAAGATATTTGGTGCCATCGAAATAGCGCGGCATAAAACTCCACTTCAGCCCAGTTGGAAATCCTGCTCCACCACGCCCTCGCAATCCAGACAACTTAACTTCGTTGATAATCTCAGATGCTTTAACTTTTTCTGTCACTAACCGCTTTAACTGTTGGTAGCCTCCGAGTTTTTCATAGGTCGCTAACGCAGCTGGATTATCTTCCGCTAACGTTCTCAGGGTAACTAATGTTTGACCCTTGAGATCTGTTATTACTGGTTTGTCTTGCTTAGATTTAGTAGATGCCATTATTTGAGTTCCTTCAAAATTTCATCTACTTTTTCAGGCGTGAGAAATTCGTACATTTTGGTGTTGTTAACGCTCATTAAAGGAGCACCGCCGCAAGCACCCATGCACTCACCTTCTTTTAAACAATATTTACCGTCTGAAGTGACCTCGTTGAATCCTATACCCAACTTGCTTTGCAAGTGATCTACTATTTGATCACTGTCGCGCAGCATACAAGAAATATTTGTACAAACCGTAATTTTATACTCACCAACAGGTTCTAAATCATACATGTTGTAGAAAGTTGCAACTTCGAGCGCAGCAATATCAGGTATACCTAAGTATTTTGCAACGTCTGTAATGCACTCTGGTGATAACCAGCCATTCTCGGTTTGTGCAATACGCAAAGCAGACATCACAGCGGCCTGACGTTGGTTTTCAGGATACTTAGTCAACTCATAATCGATTTTTTTAATAGCCTCTGCAGATAACATTAAACTACTTTCTTTATCCATTTAGGAGATGTAGGACTGCAAACTAAAACGGACAGCCTCATCGGTCAATTTCACCAAAAACAATATCTTGCGTTCCAATAATTGCAACCAAGTCTGCCAGCATGTGCCCGCGTGTCATCTCATCCATTGCTGAAATGTGGGCAAAACCTGGCGCCCTAATTTTCAATCTATAAGGCTTATTTGCGCCATCAGAAATCATATAAATGCCAAACTCACCTTTAGGATGCTCTACCGCCGCATAAGCCTCACCTTCTGGCACATGAAACCCTTCTGTAAATAATTTGAAGTGGTGAATCATGTCTTCCATATTGGTTTTCATACCTTCCCTGTCAGGAGGCGCCACTTTATTGTCATCCGTGATTACAGGCCCTGGGTTTTTACGCAACCAATCTATGCATTGCTTGATGATTCGGTTTGATTGCCGGAACTCCTCCATGCGCACCAAATAACGATCATAACTATCACCATTGACGCCAATTGGTATATCAAACTCAAGGTTATCGTAAACTTCATAGGGTTGTTTACGGCGCAAATCCCACTCTACGCCTGAACCTCGTAACATAGGCCCTGTAAAACCAAGTGCTAGCGCACGCTCTGGTGACACAACGCCAATTCCAACCGTGCGCTGCTTCCAAATACGATTATCCGTTAAAAGCGTTTCATACTCATCAACATGCTTAGGAAAGCGGTTTGTAAAATCTTCAATAAAATCTAGCAATGATCCCTGACGATTCTCATTCAGCTTATTAATCTGCGCTTTGCTACGAAACTTGGTTGTTTCGTGTTGTGGCATTTTATCTGGTAAATCGCGATAAACGCCGCCTGGACGATAATATGCAGCGTGCATTCTGGCACCTGAAACTGCCTCATATATATCAAACAAATCCTCACGCTCACGGAAGGCGTAAATAAACATTGTCATTGCACCTAAATCAATACCATGCGCACCTATCCACAACAGATGATTAAGTATTCGTGTAATTTCATCAAACATGACGCGTATGTATTGCGCGCGTAACGGCACTTTAAGACCGAGCATTTTTTCGATAGCCATGACATAGGCATGCTCATTTGACATCATGGACACATAATCCAAGCGATCCATATAGGGTACCGACTGTAAATACGTTCTATTTTCTGCTAGTTTTTCCGTTGCACGATGCAACAAACCAATATGTGGATCTGCACGCTGAATGACTTCGCCATCTAGCTCTAGCACCAGACGCAACACACCATGCGCTGCAGGATGTTGCGGTCCAAAGTTCATCGTGTAATTATGTATTTCAGCCATTGTGCACACCTTCATCTCTAATAATTCGTGGCACATTATTACGTGGCTCTATGGTGACAGGCTGGTATACAACACGTTGCTGCTCTGGATCGTAGCGCATCTCAACATTGCCTATCATTGGAAAATCTTTACGGAACGGATGTCCAACAAAACCATAGTCAGTAAGAATGCGTCGCAAATCAGGATGATTCTCAAACATGATACCGAACAAATCAAAGGCTTCCCGCTCAAACCAGTTAGCCACTGGCCATACATCAATTAACGTTGGCAAGACTGGGAAATCGTCATCTTCTGCAAACACGCGCAATCTAACTCGCTGGTTGAGCGAGACAGACAACAAATGCAGCACGACTGCATAACGCGCCCCTTCCCATAGACCATCTTTGAATTCACTGTAATCAACGCCACACAAATCAATCAACTGCTCAAATTTAAGCTCCCCGTGATCACGTAGCTTGAGGCAAACTTGTATCAAGTCTTTCGCTTTGCATTCTACTGTTATTTCATTCAAATCAATGCTAATTTTGGCCAACCCTGTATTGAGTGCTAACTTTAATTGCGCTGATAGTTGATTTAATTTAGCTGACATATGATGTTTACAATGATTAACGTGCAATTGTATTGGTGCGTTTAATTTTCTTTTGTAACTGAATAATACCAAACAGTAAGGCTTCTGCCGTTGGTGGGCAGCCTGGTACGTACACATCTACTGGAACAATACGATCGCAGCCACGAACAACTGAGTATGAATAGTGATAATAACCACCACCATTGGCACAACTGCCCATAGAAATGACCCACCGTGGTTCAGCCATCTGGTCATAGACTTTGCGCAGCGCTGGCGCCATTTTGTTGACCAATGTACCTGCAACAATCATGACATCTGACTGCCTTGGGCTTGGCCTAAAAACAATACCAAAACGATCTAAATCATATCGCGCTGCACCTGCATGCATCATCTCAACTGCGCAGCAGGCTAAACCAAACGTCATTGGCCACATAGAGCCAGTTCGTGTGTAATTGATCACTGTATCCAGCGTGGTAGTGACAAACCCTTTTTCTAGTACACCTTCGATACTCACTTAAAGAGATTCCAATACAAATTAAAATTTAAAACTGATTAATGCTTGATTTGTGCGTCTAATCCCACTCAAGTGCGCCTTTTTTCCACTCATATATAAAGCCGACGACAAGCACAAACAAAAAGACCATCATGGCAAGAAACCCGAATAGACCAATATCTTGCAAGACCACCGCCCAGGGAAATAAAAATGCGATTTCTAAATCAAAGAGGATAAATAAGATAGCAACCAAGTAATAACGCACATCAAACTTCATGCGCGCATCTTCAAAGGCTTCAAAACCACATTCGTATGGTGAATTTTTCTCAGCATCTGGTTTATGAGGCGAAACCAGTTTACCCAAGATGAGCGGCCCAAGCCCAACGGCCAAGCCAACCAAAATAAACATTAAAATCGGAAAATAGTTATCTAGCAAAAGTCCTAACCCTTAGCTTTCTTCCATTAAATTTCTATACAATCAAAATCACATCATTATTATTGAATGACTTTTGGTCATCTTGGATTCTACGTCCAATTATTTCTCATCACCACCAATGGTGCCGACGGAGAGACTCGAACTCTCACGACTTTCGTCACTACCCCCTCAAGATAGCGTGT
>CAXIBZ010000171.1:0-4155 GCA_964022105.1 uncultured Methylophilaceae bacterium | reverse complement strand
ACTTTCCAACTTGTTGGTACACCACTTAGAGTACAGTTTAAGCAAGGTGACAACCCTTATGCAGATGCTGAGAACAAGCGAAAAGGGAGTGAAGGTATTGTGACGATGCGTAGACGTAAAACGGTCAGACGCAAAGAACTACAGGCAAAAAAATCACAAGAAAATAAAAAAGGTAACTAAATGCGCTCTATTAGTTTACTTCTATATTGAAGTGGATTAGTCTAACTGAATAGCATTATTTAAATGACTTGGAGTTAAGGTATTATGGAGCAAAAAAAAGCAGAGGAAGCAGTTACTGCCTATACAAAGTTTTTACAATCCAAAGGTGTTAAGGCTGAAGGGTTAGATTTACGTACCAAATTTGTTAGGAAATTAGCTGCTTTGCTAGATGGGAAAGCTGATCGTTCTAGTTACGCAAGTGCTTTACAAACCATCATTAAAGTTGAGGACAGCATTGACCGAGAAAAGCAGCTCAATTTTGCTAGAGAGTTTTATCCATTTCTAGTGGGGGATATCAAATCAATTGCTAGAATTAGCCAGACTTATGGGTTTGATTTAGATTCGGCAAAATTTAAATCATTGCCTTCTAGCTTAACTTGGATGGAAATTGATGCCCTGAATACGGATGAGTCCTTTACGGCGCAAGAAAATAAATTAATCAGGGACTATACACTTAATTTGCGCCAACAAAACATGTCTGAGGCTGCATTGCAGGAGAAAGTAAAGTTAATAAAGGTGATGCTACTGCGCTTAAGGGATATTCCAGTTGAACACAGCATGGCATATCGAATGGCTGTCGATGTAACTTTACCTTTATTTAGTTTGGATGATATTAAGCAAGGGTTTTTGTCAGCTGTCAGAGAGTTTTACTATATCTGGCTAGAAGAAGCAAAGCCAAATGATATCCAAGGTGCGCAGCCGGCATAACTACAGGTTGTTACTGGTTATAAAATATCCCAGAATTTCCACCAAGCACGTTCTTCTTCTACCACTTTACCTGTAATAAGTGGATTTTCTGGATAATTCTTTTTCAGCACACGTAAGCTGTCTTCTTTTAAATCTGTTAACTCCATATAGTCATAAGCACTTATCATTGTCATCAGCGCCTCTTCGACAGCCGTTGAATTTGGATAATATTCAATCACATATTTAGCACGATTCAGTGCTGCCAAATAGGCTTGTCGATTCATATAGTAGCGTGCGACATGCATCTCATGCTGCGCTAGTGTGTTGACAATATAGACCATACGAAGCGTAGCATCCTTAACATAGCGGCTGTTAGGATAACGTTCAATAAGTTCTTTAAGTGCCGCAAAAGAGAGTTTTAACGCTTTTGGGTCACGATCATTGATTTGTTGCTGAGTCAGCTTTTCAAATACGCCACGTTCGTTAAAGGTTGCTAAACCCTTCAAGTAGTACGCATAGTCTACATTTTTATGATTAGGATGCAGTTTGATAAATCGGTCTGCAGCAGCAATAGTCGAAACTGGATCTTGCTTTTTATAGTAAGCATAAATAATTTCAAGTTGAGCTTGGGTTGCATAGACACCATGTGGGAAACGCGATTCTAATATTTGGAAGTAACGCAAGGCTTCATCATAGTTACTCTCTTCCATTTTTAGCGCGCCAGCTTCATAGATTCTATTGGCTTGCCAGCCTTTGGTATCATCTAATTCGGTAGGATCACCAAAGATTGCACAGCCATTGAGGAAGCTACTGAGAAATAAAGCTAAAAATAAAGCCTGAATAAGCGGTAAAATACGTTTCACGAGTACATCTGCCAAAAAAGATTGCATTATTATAACTGAAGCATCCAAAAATTAAGCATTCGTTAATGACACAACCAAAGATTAAATCATTTCTTATTCCCGAACATTTAGGCGGACAACGTTTAGATTTGGCTTTGCAAAAAATGTTTCCAGAACATTCACGTAGTCGCCTGCAAGCTTGGATTAAAGAAGGTTTGGTTAAGCTGAATGGTGAAAGTACTGTTGCTAAAACTAAAGTTTGGGGTGGGGAGCGTGTAGAAATGGATCCGCCACGTAATATTCAAGAGAATGCTTTTGAACCGGAAAATATCCCACTAGATATCATTTATGAGGATGACGTTTTACTCGTAGTCAATAAACCTGCAGGCTTGGTTGTCCATCCCGCAGCAGGTAATTGGGGTGGAACATTATTAAATGCTTTGTTGTTTCATGATGCAAAATTAGCCGATATCCCGCGTTGTGGCATTGTGCACCGATTAGATAAAGACACCAGTGGTTTGTTGGTTGTAGCCAAAACACTAGAAGCGCAAACTAGTTTAGTTCGTCAGCTCCAAGCACGTACCGTTAAGCGTGAATATAGGGCTATTGTTTGGGGCCAAATGTGGCGAAATGGCACGGTTGATCAACCGATTGGACGTCACCCCCATGCTAGAACCAAAATGGCGGTTCTAAAAACTGGTAAACCAGCCGTCACACACTATGAAATTTTAGAGCGGTTTGGCACCAATACATATGTACGTTGTCGTTTAGAAACAGGAAGAACACATCAAATACGTGTGCATATGCAGCATTTAAAGGCACCGTTAGTTGGTGATCCTTTATATGGCATTGGCAATATTGTGCCACATAAAATGATGGGCCAAGCACTGTATGAAGCTGTTTCTGGCTTTAATCGTCAGGCTTTACATGCTATTAAACTTGGTTTGCAACACCCACAAACAAAAGAATTGATGGAATGGCAAATCGAATTGGCGGATGATATGAAACAGCTGCTCGAAATAATGCGCACTGAGGAAATGCCTGCTGTGGATACAGCAATGGATTTTTCCGTTGATGATAATGGATTGTATATTGGCAACGATGAAGACTGGGATGATGATTTTGATGACGATGACATGTTAGATGGGGAGTTTTCAGAAGATGAATAAGCTTCTTCCAGAAAGTTTCATCGTGCCTGACTGGCCATGCCACGCCAATGTCCGTGCTTTGCAGACCACACGCACTGGTGGTTATAGTCAGTCACCTTATAATAGCTTTAACTTAGCAGATCATGTTGAGGATGACCCGCTAATTGTTGCAAGAAACCGTCAATTGCTCGCTGACTATGTACCTACCGAGCCAGTTTGGTTAAATCAAGTACATGGTGTGCATGTGATAGATGCAGCAACTAGTAGTTGTAAGGAGAGTGCGGATGCAAGTTACACAAGTAGGCCGAATGTCGTTTGTATCACCATGACAGCTGATTGCTTACCTGTGCTAATTTCCGATAAAGCGGGCACTATGGTAGCGGCGGTGCATGCTGGTTGGCGTAGTTTATGTGATGGTGTCATTGAAGCGACAGTTCAAAAAATGCAAGTACCGAGAAATGAGTTAATCGCCTGGTTAGGTCCAGCTATTGGTCCAGAATCTTTTGAAGTTGGTGATGAGGTACGCAATCA
Organism: uncultured Methylophilaceae bacterium; assembly: GCA_964022105.1. Lineage (GTDB taxonomy): Bacteria > Pseudomonadota > Gammaproteobacteria > Burkholderiales > Methylophilaceae. The sequence goes on along the minus strand of CAXIBZ010000171.1, from coordinate 728 downwards.
ATTTATTGCTAAAGATGAACAAGCGCTATCAGCGTTTAGACCATTAGAAGGAAAATGGTTAGGCGATTTGTATTTGATCGCAAAACAACGCCTGCATAACTTGGAAGTAAAAGAAGTCTACGGGCAAATATTGTGTACCTATACAAATGAAAATCAGTTTTTTTCATTCAGAAGAGACGGTAGAACTGGCCGCATGGCAACCATGATATGGTTAACTGCGTGATTCATATATAATGCGCGCTCGATAGAATTGGAATATGATGAATTTAATTAACATGACACCCTTGGCATGGATAGTAGCAACAAGTTTGCTTGGTGGTTTAATTAGCGTGCTAGTCGCAGCAGTGTTTGCGCTTAATGCACAGCGAAAATGGGTGCCTATGCTAGTAAGCTATGCAATTGGGGCATTGCTAGGTGCCGTATTTTTGGAACTATTACCCCATGCTTTTGAAGTTGCCCCTAAAGCGGAATATATGACAGGTACTATTCTGTTCGGGATATTACTGTTTTTTACTTTAGAAAAGCTGGTTTTGTGGCGACATTGTCACGGTCAGCATTGTGAAGCACATGCCATGCATGATGCTGCACACTGCCCTGATAACCTGCAGCCCATCCGTGATGGTGCTAAATATAGACCAGCCCAACAAAAGCCCAGTATATTGGCTAATCATCATGAGCACGAGCATGATGATGGCCGCAGTGGCATGATGATTATGATTGGTGATACT
>CAXIBZ010000170.1:0-4191 GCA_964022105.1 uncultured Methylophilaceae bacterium | reverse complement strand
ATGGGTCTTCTTGTAATGTTTTCGCATTTAAACCTTCTACAATGGTCGTGTGGTCACCTTCTGTCACAATAGTTGCGATAGGATTTGCCACTAAAATATCATATTGCCCGTATTGACTACCTGGCTTTTTAGTCAGCAGGTCTAGCGCTTGTCCACTATCCAGAAACATTGCCCAAGGCAGGTGTGCAACTCGCTCAAAAAGTATTGCGCTGTCATGATGATAGGGCAATGAGTGGATTAATGTACTCATATCCATTCGCTTTCGAATGCAAGTTTTGCAACAGCAAAGGCTGGAAAGCAAATATCAATGTCTGGTGGTAATGCTTGGTTAAATAAATTGGTGAGATTTATATAAGGTTGATTCAGAATACTAGCTGCTTCTTTCACTAAAAATTGTCCTGCGCCCGCGCCTACAATCACCATGTTTGATGTTAAATGTTTTTCCATTGCACATGTGATTTGATTAAGTTGCTTGTTACGAAAAGCATGCGCCAATGCTAGCCAAACTTCAAGCGGTTTATCTTCGAAATCGTATCCAACCATCCTTGCTAACCGCTGAGCGCTTGCATGCTTCGATTTTGCAGCGCCATCTGCTGTCGGCACAATATCCGATAAGGGTGAAAGCTCGCCTGTTAATCGAAACACATCCGCCGCAGTCGCAAAGTACTCAGCCGCTACATTGCTCAGTTTATCATCAACTTCAATTTTCTGTGCAATAGCCATTAATGGTGTTCTAACAACCCCAGTATAAACCAATGTATCTTGCTGTAATCGTTGCGCATCGGTCCAACGACTGTTGACTAATTGACCATCTCTAATCGAAATAATATCTGTTGTTGTACTGCCAATATCAACGAACAGCGCAAATGGTTGCTTTGTTGCAATTAGATTAGCACTGGCATGCCAATTAGCTGAAGCAATTACATTTGAAAAAGTAGGAACTAGATCAATTGAAACAAACGACTGTCTTTGATCACTCATCTTATAAAACAAAACATCTTCATTAAGATATTTTGATACGCACTGCGCAATTTGAATAACACCTTCTTGACGATTATTGAACAAATCGACCAGCTCACCAGTCATTGTGACAGCATGATTAACTGAGCAACTATCGCAGCCAAATAATTCAAGCATCGTTGCTATTGCCTCTATCAGTTGCTCTAAGCCCAACCACAACGGACAAGCCAACTGCTTCGCGTATTGCAACTCACCACGCTCATCCAGCAGAACAGCTTTTACATGCGCACCACCAATATCCCACCCTATCGTTTTAGGCATGCGCTACCTTTAACAAAACTTCATTTCTTTCTATCTGGCATGATAGATTGCAGTTTCCCATCACCGTGTCAATGATTAGCTTGGCAGGATTTAAGCCTATTGCCTCACTTAAAGCAACATATGTTGTTGTTAACCGTGGATTCACCTCTAATACCTTAATTTCTGGCTGACCTCTATCTGACTGACATAACATTACATCAATTCCCACATATCCAGATGCGTCTGGAAAAAGTTTTGCAACCTTATTTGCCAAAATTGTAAACGGATCCCACTGACTACGCATACCATTGACTAGAAAACCTTGATAGCCTAGTACATTGTTATTGATCGACATGAGCAGTTTATTACAACTAAGTACCCTAGCATGCCCGTTGTGCATGATGCAGGAAATACTTGCAGGACTACCCTCAATGTATGGCTGGATAACATGTGTGTGTGCCTTATTCTCGCCTACTATCCAATCCATTAATAAATCAGCATCATCAAAAATTACTGTATCCTCGCATCCTGCGCCATCATCTGGCTTTACTACCCATTTTTTGGAAAAGGTTTTATCCCAACGTGGACTCAAGAAAGTTTCTACCGTACTGAGCTTATGTTGCTTGAAGAAGTAGTAGCTTGATAGTTTGCTACGGCAAATATCAATTGTCGTCAAACCGCAGCCGATAATCATTTTTTGATGTTTTAACGCAAGCTCTGTCAGCTTTTGCAAATAACCATCTGTTTCTGGCGCTATGATCCAAACAGCGTCGACTTGCTTAATTAACTCCTCCCATTTTAACCACACATCCTGATTGGCATATATATATTCAACGTTTGCTAAGTCAAGTGACGAATTCAGACGAGCATCTTGTGTAATAAATAATTCATATGGTAGCGATGCTAAATCTTTTAACAAAGCATCTCTCATTAATAAACCTTCATTTACCAATGATGAGTGAAGTTCAGTATGATTTAAACCGCCTGCAGTGATAAACTCACAAACAAATATTCTTTTTATAGGCTTGTTTTGCACATTATTCCAGTGATTGATTTATTGAATGGCTCGGTTGTCCATGCCCAAAAAGGTGACCGTGCACATTATTTACCGATCAATTCTCCCCTAACCTCATCTACAAAACCAACAGATATTGTAAAGGCTTTTATGGATATTTATCCATTTGATACTTTATATATTGCGGATTTGAACGCGATTCAATCAATAGAGAATACGTCCACCTCGCATAGAACATGTATAGATGAAATTCATGCTAGCTATCCTGGGCTTACTATTTTGATAGATGCTGGCATCAACAGCCTAGAAAGAGCGATGGAATGGCGTTCGCCAAAGACACAATTAATACTCGGTAGCGAGGCATTTCTATCTTTGGCCGAGTTTCAACAACTATCGTCAGCCCTGAATTCACCGTTTCATTTATCGTTAGACTTTATCGGGAATCACTATACAGGCCCTCAGGCTTTGTTAGATAGCCCTCAACTATGGCCAGATAAAGTGATTAGTATGACATTAGCCAATGTCGGCGCAAATCAAGGCACAAACCAAGAAATAATAATGGAGTTACTAGAAAAAGCTAAACAAAGTGCGATTTATGCTGCTGGTGGCGTGAGGAATATCCAAGACTTACATTTGCTAAAGAAAATTGGCTCCACAGGCGCATTGATTGCGTCAGCACTTCACAACAAACAAATTACGCGAGTTGATTTAGAAGCTTTATTCAACACATAAAAAAAACCCGAGATTACTCGGGTTTTTTTATGTATGACGATTACTCTAAGTTTGCATGTAGCGAGCGCATGCCTTGTTCAGTTAAGTCTTCATTATGGATAATCTCAGAAATTGCGCCTTCCAAGAATATCAATGTTGAAAGCTCAAACTGTGAACCCATTGGCATACCTTTAACTAGCGGGAAGCTGTCATCTTGACCAATTTGAATAACTAAATCAGCAACATCAGCCATTGGTGACGTTTTTTTCATTGAAATGACTGCTAATTTAGCACCAACTTCTTTCGCTTTTTTCACAAATGGTAATAACGTTGCCGTACCACCAGAACCAGAAACTAGAATCAATAAATCACCCTCTTTAATCGCTGGTGTAATGACTTCGCCAACCATATAAACTTTATGACCTGAGTGCACTAAGCGCATTGCAAAAAAACGTGACACTAACAGCGAACGTCCTGCACCACCAATAAATGTTGCGCCTGAGCTCTTTACAAGCTTGACCAATTCAGCCGCTTTGCTCTTATCGGTAACATCTAAAATACGTTTTAAGTTATCTAAAATAAATTGTTGATGATCCATTTTTTTTCCTTTAAATCTAACTGATTAATTGACACAAAAACCTTAAACAAAAAATCCCGACACATTTCTGGGTCGGGATTTTTTTATACTCAAATCAATATTAAACTATTGATCGCAGAAATTATCCGTGAGCAATTTTTGTGATTTCTGCAGCAGCAGCAGCAGGATCTTCAGCACCGTAGATTGCAGCACCTGCAACGATGATTGAAGCGCCAGCATCACGTACTTGTGCAGCTGTAGCAGCTTTAACACCACCAGCAACTGAGATTTCAGCGCCTGTGTTTAATGCAGCGATAGCAGCTAAGTCAGTGAAAGGTGTTTGACCTGCAGCTTGTTGATCTAAACCAGTGTGAACACCGATAATGTGTGCACCAGCTGCAACAACTTCTTTAGCCAATGCTGGTTTGTCAGCAACATTGATTAAGTCAATTTGTGCTTTTTTACCGTATTTGTTTGCAACATCGATTACGCCTTTGATTGTACCTATGTCAGCACAACCCAAAACTGTACAAATATCAGCACCTGCTTTGTAGAAAGGCTCAGCTTCGTAGAAGCCAGCATCCATTGTTTTCAAATCAACTAAGATTTTATTGTTTGGGAATTTTGC
>CAXIBZ010000169.1:0-4192 GCA_964022105.1 uncultured Methylophilaceae bacterium | reverse complement strand
TTCAATCGAGTGCGTCAGTATTTCTTTTTCATAGTTCAAATGGAGTTAGTCTGTTTCTTTAACATTGAGCCCTGCTGCTTACTTAATGAATGCATCACAATCGTCTGTTCATAGAAGTCAACCATTCGCTTTGCCTGTACTTCAGCTGTCCACTGTCTTAATACATAATCTTTTGCACGCTGTCCTAATCTATCCCGCTCTTGGCGATTTTCTATTAGTTGCGCTACTTTATCGGCAAAGACTTTTTCATTATCAGGCGCAATCAATGCACCTTCTCCTTCAATGAGGATAGATGCTGTACCTAATTCAGCAATAGCCACAACAGGAGTTCCTTGTGCCATTGCTTCTAATAGCACCAATCCTTGGGTTTCACTTTTTGAAGAAAAAACAAAAGCATCTGCAGATTTATAACAGTCGTTTAGTGCTGTATTACGATCCAAATAACCAATAAAATGGACATTGTCTTCAATTTTTAAAGTAGTAGTGAGCTGATGCAATGAACGTTCTGCTGGCCCCTCTCCTGCTACAACTAACAGCACATTTGGATAACGTTCAGCAAGCACCCTCGTCATCTCAAATAAAAATGGAATGTTCTTTTCATATGCAACGCGGCCAACATATAGGAGCATAGGACGATTATTATCGATACCATACTGTTGTTTAAATTTCAGTCCGTCAGCATTGGCAAAGCTCACATCTTGAAGTCCAGTGGGAATAACACTCGTTTTAGTATTGATTCCATATGTCCTTAACACATCTAGCATAGGCTGAGATGGCACGACTAATGCATCCACTGCATTACACTGTTTTCTAGAAATAGTTCTAGCTAAATATCTAGCTGCCCATTTTGGTATCCAGGGCAGGTAATGATGTAGATAGTCTTCAAAAAATGTGTGATAGGTTTCTACACAAGGTATACCAAGTAGCCTGGATAGTTTAAGTCCTAAATAGTGTGCGACAAAAGGTGTATTAATATGAATAACGTCGTAACCAGCATTTTTGAGAGCCGGTAGTAACTTTAAAGCTTTACCATATTTCATGAGCCGATCTTCTGGATCAAAATAAATACTTCTTGCTGATACTCGCTTGATATGATGTTCGTTGTTAGCATCTTTGCCATAATCTGGCGCAATCAAATCAACTTGATGGCCCAAGGCAACGAGTTGCTCAATAAAAGTCTTAATGGATGTTGAAACACCATTAACACGCGGGAAATACACATCAGAGATAAAGAGTATTTTCATACATAATAACAACCATAATATTAATAGTATCAGATGCTATAGATACACTATGACAATTTGATGAATATGACAAAAGTTTGCTAATTACATGAACTTATGTCATTTAAGTTTCATAAAAGCATGTCAAATTATCACGCATGCAAAGACACAAAATACTCAATAGCATTTGGTGGAGCTTACCGTTTTCATTATATTCTTTGGATGCCAATGCATGGGGATTGTACACACACGTATTTTTTGCACAGACTTTACTACTTGCATCACCGTTACTAGACAAGCGCTTTCGTACAGCAATTAAACGATTTCCAGAACTTGTAATGGCTGGGGCATGCTTACCTGATTTGGCGATTATCTCAAAGCAATTTAAATGTACCCATCAATGGCAAAAAGCGGAGTATTTAATTAATACTGCCTCTACAGATGAAGAAACAGCGATAGCCATCGGCTATGCAAGCCATCTATATGTAGATGTAATTGCCCATAATCATTTTGTACCCGCGCATGAGGCATTATGGGAACATGAAAGTATATTGACCCACATTGCAGCTGAGTGGGCAATGGATGTACATATTCAAAAATGCTTGCTTAAAACACCAGGCCAATTACTGTCAAAATATGCACTTATAATGAGCCACTTTATTGCGCCATGTTTTGAACATCCGCAACAATCTGTGCATAGAAAGTTGATTAAACTTGCTTATGCTGACCGTTTATTAAGGTCTGTCAAATTACCACTGGTGATTCACCAATGCATTAAATTTAATAACCGCGAAAAACATAAACATTTTGATTACTATATCGGTAAAACACAGCATGCCTTACATGACTTTTATAAGGTGCTCAATGGCCATCATCCTGATTGGCAACCAGAACTTCATACCAATAACGACATAACCCGTATCATGATGTGGCGTCAGCACTGTTTGGAAACACTACATATCGATCATGCTGAACCGATTCGCTACTATAGTGCCCGTTAAAAGACAATTTTATGCCAGCTAACCTAATGCGACTTCTTAGCTATCACCAATACTTAGATTAAAATAATATTTAACGAAATCATAGACATTGCGCAACCAATCACAGCACCAGCCAACACATCGCTTGGATAATGCTGACCTAATACGACAGGTGACACCGCAACCATCAAACTGAATGGAATAACTAAAATAACAAGAGACGGATAGTAAGCTAATATCATGCAGGCAAAGGCAGCTGCATGTAGTGTATGGCCAGAAGGAAAGCTAAAATAATCCAAGGGTTTCCCTGTCAGTAATACATCTTGTAGAACTTGGTATGGTCTTGGGCGTAATGTTTTACCTTTTAACCACTTGTAAACTAAAGTCCCTGATAACCCTGTAGCTGCTATATGAATAACGGGCAACCATGCGGCTTTGCCTTGTACTATTAATATCGCAATCAATAATGTATACCAAAAAATACCATCACCTAATCGGCTCATTAATCGAAACCAGTCCCGAATAATGCGATATTGACTTGTGTGGCTAACTTTAACGCATAATGCACCATCAAGATGATTTATTCGATTCAGATATAAACGCATTCTGTTTGTCATCACAACCTCCAAATACGAATTGGCTAGGTTGATAGAATGCGCCCTCAATATGACAGACGCGTGAAACGCACATGAATATTTTATCATGAAATATAAACTTATACCAATTCAAACAATGATTTATACTGTTTATAGCTTACTTTGTTGCTCAACAACTGCTGCAATCTGCTCCGCCAATTTCTGCACTAATACAGCATCTTGACCTTCTACCATCACGCGAATCTTCGGCTCTGTACCTGAGGCACGTAGAAGCACCCTACCTGTATCTTTGAGTTGGGTCTCAGCTTGTTTAACAGCTGCTTGAATATCAGAATTAGCAAGGTCTAGCTTTTGTTTAGTTGTTACATTGATTAAAACCTGTGGATAAAGTACAAGCTCCTCTCCCATTTGTTTTAACGTTTTTCCGCTTTGTTTTAGCGCAATTAGAACTTGTAGTGCTGAAATAATGCCATCGCCACTGGTATGTTTATCTAATGTGAGTATATGCCCTGAATTTTCTCCTCCAAGCAGCCAATTCTTTTCATTCAGCAACTCAAGTACGTAACGATCACCAACTTGCGCTCTTGCAAACGGAATTTGGTGTTTTTGCATCGCATGCTCAAACGCTAAGTTTGTCATCAATGTGCCAGCAACACCGCCTTTTAGCTGTCCTTTGCCATACAAACCCAATGCAATAATATAGAGTAATTGATCGCCATCCAATAAATTGCCTTCAGCATCAACCATCAGCACACGATCACCATCACCATCAAAAGCAATCCCTAAATCTGCTTGGTGCTCTACGACAGCTTTTTGTAAGGCTTGAGGGTGAGTAGAACCAATATTTAAATTGATATTTAAGCCGTTTGGTGTATTACCAATAGCAATCACTTCTGCACCTAATTCATGAAACACTGGTGGCGCAACATGATATGTGGCTCCGTTTGCGCAATCCAATACAATCTTGAGTCCCCGCAAATTCATATCATTTGGAAATGTGCTCTTACAAAACTCAATATAACGTCCTGCTGCATCATCAATACGCTTGGCTTTGCCAAGCTCTGCTGATTCCATCACTTGCATAGGTTTTTCTAGCTCGGCTTCTATAGCATGTTCAATTTCATCATCTAATTTAGCACCCTCACTAGAGAAAAATTTAATACCATTATCGTAATATGGATTATGCGAGGCAGAAATCACAATTCCAGCTTGAAGTCTCAGCGCACGCGTCAGATAAGCGACAGCAGGTGTTGGCATTGGGCCAGTCAATAATGTTTTAGCGCCTGCGGCAGTAAAGCCAGCTTGCAAGGCAGCTTCTAACATATAGCCGGAGATGCGCGGATCTTTACCTATTAATACAGATGGGTGTGCATCTTTTGCTAAGTTACTTTGC
>CAXIBZ010000168.1:0-4212 GCA_964022105.1 uncultured Methylophilaceae bacterium | reverse complement strand
TCAGACTATAACACTGAAAATAGCATTTTCAAACTCAGTGCAATCAGTAGTAATGCAAACACTTTTTTTAAGGTCTTAACGGATAACTTATGCGCTAGTCTTGCGCCATATGGCGCTGTGAAAAAACTAGTCGCAGAAATAAGAAGCACGGCAGGGATATAAACAAAACCGAATGTAAACTCCTCTCCCGTCGTTACAGACCAGCCATTGAAAATATAGCCAACAGTGCCAACAACAGAAATGGGGAAGCCAAGCGCGGCAGATGTTCCAATGGCCTTTTTAATATCGACATTCTGCCAAAGCAGATAAGGAACGGTTAAAGAGCCACCGCCTATAGACACTAATGCAGATACTGCACCAATACCAGAACCAGCCAACAATAATCCACCACTACCCGCTAAGGTTCTACTGGGTTTTGGTTTTTTACCTAAAAACGTTTGCATAGAAACATAAGCCATGAAAAGTGAAAAGAAAAGAGCAAGATAAATGGAGGGGATATTCACCACAACAAATGTAGCGATTAATGTACCCAAAATAATCCCTATCGCCATCACTTTAACGATAGGCCAAAGAATGGCATCTCTTGCATAATGCGCCTTCATACTCGATAAAGAAGTCATAATGATGGATGCCATCGATGTGCCCAGCGCTAAATGGACTACTTTATCAATTGGCACACCTTGATAGATAAATAGAGTCGTCAGCACAGGTACCATAATGCCGCCGCCGCCAATACCAAAAAGCCCGGCCATAAACCCGACAAATGAACCGAGTAACAAAAACGATAAAATCCACTGCGTATCTAATAACATAGCTTATATCTTTTGATAGGTACCTAACGTTTGGGTTGGATGATTACAATTGAGTAGAGTTTGCGCTGCAAAACAAAACCCGCCGAAGCGGGTTTGTTTTTTTGGATGCTAGTTAGCAGATTCCAACTTCAATTCAACGGTGAAACCAACAACGCATCACCGATGAAGTGATGAATGGAATTTACATCATGCCGCCCATACCACCCATACCGCCCATACCACCCATATCAGGCATTGCTGGTGCGTCATCTTTTGGTGCTTCAGCAATCATGCAGTCTGTTGTTAGCATTAAGCCAGCAATAGATGATGCATTTTGTAAAGCTGAACGAGTCACTTTAGTTGGGTCTAAAATACCCATTTCAAGCATGTCGCCGTATGTTTCGTTTGCAGCATTGTAACCGTAGTTACCTTTGCCGCCTGCTACGTTACTTACTACTACTGATGGCTCAGCGCCAGCGTTTGCAACGATTTGACGTAGTGGCTCTTCAACCGCACGTAAAACGATTTTAATACCAGCTTCTTGCTCTAGGTTGTCACCTTTAACTTTAGCGATTGCATCACGTGCACGAATCAAGGCAACGCCACCACCAGCAACAATACCTTCTTCAACCGCTGCGCGTGTTGCGTGTAATGCATCTTCTACACGTGCTTTTTTCTCTTTCATTTCAACTTCTGTTGCTGCACCTACTTTAATCACAGCAACACCGCCAGCTAATTTAGCTAAACGCTCTTGTAGTTTTTCACGGTCGTAGTCGCTACTTGAAGCTTCAACTTCTGCTTTGATTTGTGTGATGCGTGATTTGATACTGTCTTCTGCACCTGCACCGTCAATGATGATGGTGTTTTCTTTACCAATCTCAATGCGTTTAGCTGAACCTAGATTTTCTAGTTTTACATCTTCTAGTTTTAGGCCAACTTCCTCTGCAATCACAGTACCGCCAGTTAAGATGGCGATATCTTCTAGCATTGCTTTACGACGATCACCAAAACCTGGCGCTTTAACAGCAACTGTTTTTAAGATGCCACGGATGTTGTTCACTACTAATGTAGCTAATGCTTCACCATCGATATCTTCAGCGATGATTAATAGTGGGCGACCTTCTTTAGCTACCTGCTCAAGTGTTGCTAGTAAATCACGAATGTTTGAGATTTTTTTGTCGTGTAGTAACACGTATGGGTTTTCAAGTAACGCGATTTGACGTTCTTGATTGTTGATGAAGTAGGGTGATAGGTAACCACGATCAAACTGCATACCTTCAACAACGTCTAATTCATTGCTTAGGCCTGAACCGTCTTCAACAGTAATCACACCTTCTTTACCTACTTTTTCCATTGCATCAGCTATGATTTGACCAACTGATTCATCTGAGTTAGCTGAGATGGAGCCAACTTGTGCGATTTCTTTGCTGGTTGTACATGGTTTTGATTGTTTTTTTAGCTCATCAATCGCTGCTTCAACAGCTTTGTCAATTCCGCGTTTTAAATCCATTGGGTTCATGCCCGCTGCAACTGATTTCATGCCTTCACGGATAATCGCTTGTGCTAGCACTGTTGCTGTTGTAGTACCGTCACCAGCGATATCATTGGTTTTAGAAGCAACTTCTTTCACCATTTGTGCGCCCATGTTTTCAAATTTGTCTTGTAGTTCGATTTCTTTTGCTACTGAAACACCATCTTTAGTAATGGTTGGTGCGCCAAATGAGCGCTCTAATACTACGTTGCGACCTTTAGGGCCTAAAGTAACGCGTACTGCATTTGCTAATACGTTTACACCAGTAACCATTTTTTGACGAACGTCATCGCCGAATCTTACGTCTTTTGCTGCCATTTAAAATTCTCCTAAATGCATTAATTTTTAAATTTGTTCGAAAAGGGGTCGTCTTTTTTTACTCAACGATTGCCATGATGTCTGATTCAGTCATCACCAATAATTCTTCGCCGTCTACCTTAACAGTTTGACCAGCATATTTACCAAATAACACTTTGTCGCCAACTTTAACGTCTAACGCGATGACTTTGCCATTGTCGTCTTTTTTGCCGTTACCAATTGCAACAACTGTTCCTTGGTCTGGTTTTTCTGTCGCTGAATCTGGGATAACAATACCTGATGCGGTTGTGCGCTCTTCTTCTGAACGTTTAACAACAACGCGATCATGTAATGGACGAATTTTCATTAGATTTCTCCTTGGGTTATGCTTAAACTAGTAAATGTTAATAAATAATTGCAATGGGTGAGATTTTAGCACTCTCACTGCTAGATTGCTAATTTGGGGTGCTTATGTTGTTTTTCAAGAGTAATCGCAAAAAAAAGATGAGAAAATTTTTGAGGGGTAGTAAAGTTTGACAGATGAAAACAAGTCAGTAGAGAGAACACCAGTCGTTGGGATTCAGCAATTAAATCTTAGCTACGATAAAGTGCAAGACCGATTATTGTTCAGGGTCGGACTAAGTGACAATACAGAGGTTGCATTATGGTTTACCTATCGCTTTTCTCGAGAGTTGTGGGCAGCATTGAATGAGGAAGCGCATTTGCCAGTTACCGAAGCGTTTAAAACGGCCGAAGTAACAAGCGCTGTGCAGCAATTTCAACAAGAAGTTGAAGCAACAGAAGCATTGGCAAAAATGGATTTCCAAACTGAATATCAATCTCGTGAAAAATTACGTAATGATCTAGTGATGTTGGCTACTGGCTTTAAATTATCTGATGATGCCAAGCACTTGGATATCGAATGTTTGGAGGGTGTTGCGGTCAATATTAAGCTTACACCAGAGCTTCTTTTAGCTATTTGCAGTATGTTACAGTTGGCTACTAAAGAAGCTGGTTGGGATATGAAAATGGCCGTGCCAGCTTACGCGATGGATGAGTCATCCGTATCAAAAGTACTACATTAAAGGATTTGTATTGATGGAATACACGCAGTTAGGGAATACCAATATATCAGTATCGAAAGTATGTCTTGGTACGATGACATTTGGAGACCAAAACACAGAAGATGAGGCGCATGAGCAATTAGATTATGCGTTAGCACAAGGCATCAATTTTATTGATACTGCAGAGATGTATCCAGTTCCACCAAAAGCGGAAACGTTTACGCGCACAGAGACAATCATTGGCCCTTGGCTGAAAAAGCAAGCCAGAGATAAGATTGTGTTAGGCAGCAAAGTAGCCGGACGTAATCGTTATATGCCTTGGATACGCAATGGTGATGATTCATTAACGCCTGTCAATATCCGCAGTGCAGTCGAAGACTCACTCAAGCGCTTGCGGCCCCCTAACCTGGCGGGTGCGCCTCCAACGGCGCGGGCAGTTCGGACCGTGGCGTCCCAAAGCTGCAACGGAAGCCTCGACAGCGCATTGGACGGCAGGCCCCACCGATGCGTTACCTCTATGGGGTTCGGC